>CAYMTH010000369.1:0-5440 GCA_964393235.1 uncultured Solibacteraceae bacterium
TCGAATTGGGGGAAATGGGAGCTGGTGATATCGACGCGGATGCGGTGGCCGGGCTGGAACTCGACGGCGGTGCCGACCATGTCGATGGTGAACTCGTAGGTCTTGCCGGCTTCGAGGAGTTTGGGCTTATCGGCGCCTTCGCGGTAGCGGGCGCGGATGATGCCTTCGGCCATGTTGAGGGCGCGGCCGTCGGGGTAGACGTCGATCAGTTTGGCCACGAAGTCGGTGTCGGGGCCGTCGGTGGCGGCGTGGAGGACGACTTTGACGGGGCCGGCGATCTCAAGCGGCTGGGTGAGGAAGTCGGAGGTATAGCGGAGGATGTCGCCGCGCGGGTCGAGGGGGCGCTGGTCCTTGGGGCCGGCGGGGGTGGGGGTGCCGCAGCAGTTGTTGCCGCCGAGGGAGGGGACGGGGTTGAGCGGGTCGTAGCGGTAGCCGGCAGGCTTGGCGTTGGCGGGCGGTTCGGCCCAATCGAGGCGGCCGCCGGGATGGAGGTACATGTTCTTGTACTGGGTGCGGGCGATGGGGTATTCGTTCTCGCCGACCCACTCGTTGCGGCCCATGACGTAGAGCTTGACGGGGGGCTCTTTGTCGAGGCCGTTGGCGAGGCCTTTCAGGTGGAAGTCGAAGTACTGGAGTTCGAGGGAGTGCTGGTCGACGTGGGCGTGGGCGCCGAAGTCGAGGTCGCCGAACTTCTGCGAGGAGCCGTGGCCCCAGGGGCCGATGACGAGGCGGGAGTGCTTGCGGGCGTGTTCGGTGGCGCCTGTCTTCGAGAGCAGGGCGTAGCCGCGGAGGGTGCCCTGGCTGAAGATGTCGAACCAGCCGCCGAAGGTATGGGCGGGGGCGGTGATCTGGTCCATGACCTCTTCGGCGTTGAGCTTCTTCCAGTAGTCGTCGTAGTCGGGGTGGGCGATCCAATCCTTGTAGAACTGGGCGTTGCGGCCGGCGAGCTGCTGCATGGAGTTGAGCGGGAGGTGGCGCTGCATCTGGTCAAAGTGCATGGCTTCGACGCCGCCGATGGTATGGGGGCCGGTGTTCTGCATGATGCGGGACTCCTGGCGGACGGGGCCCCAGCCGAAGTTGAAGCTCAGGCGCCAGCCGCCGTTGAGGGTGATCCAGTCGTGGTAGAGGCTGGTGGCGGCGACGGAGGGGAACATGGCGACGAGGTGCGGGGGCTTAGCCATGGCGGCGCGCCACTGGACGTGGCCGAGGTAGGAGCCGCCCTGCATGCCGACCTTGCCGTTGGACCAGGGCTGGGCGGCGGCCCATTCGACGGTGTCGTAGCCGTCGTTGATGTCGTCGCGGAAGGGCTCCCAGCGGCCTTCGGATTCGTGGCGGCCGCGGACGTCCTGGAAGACGTAGACGTAGCCGCGCTGGGCGAAGAAGACGGCGGCGTCGTAGGCGGAGGGGGCGCGTTCGGTGGAATAGGGGGTGCGGCAGACGATGACGGGGTACTTGCCGGGTTTGGCGGGCCGGAAGACGTCGGCGAAGAGCTTGACGCCGTCGCGCATGGGGACGGCGACGAGGTTGTCCATGACGACGTCGTTGGTGGGTGGGTAGGCCTTGGGGAAGGTGACCTGGGCCGGGAGGGTGAGCGGGAGGAGGGCGAGCAGGGTTAGGAGGCGCATGATCATTGAGAATTATATATGGCGCGGGGGCGGGGGATCGGGTGTATATTCGAATCGGGACGCGGAGCCTTCGGAAAGGAGGGTTTCGCGATGAATCGAGCTGTAATCGCGTTGTTGGCCGCGGGGGCCGTGTGGGCCGGAGCGACGGGGAGCAACCCGCCCAATCTGGCTCTGGGCAAGGCCATCGTGCCGTTGACGAATACGATGGTGGGGGCGCCGGCCGGGGTGACCGACGGACTGGCGAACACGTGGTACAGCTATACGCCGGGCGGGTCGGGCAGCTTTATCTGTTCGTTCACGCTGGACCTGGGGGCGAGTTACGCGATCGGGAAGATCAACGTTTCGACGGCGCAGACGGTGGCGGTGAAGGTCTGGTCGTCGGGGGACGGGGTGAACTGGACCCAGCAGCACGAGGTGAACCTGAACGCGGCGACGGGGCTGGTGACGGCGTCGATCGGGGCGCCGGTGACAATCCTGGCCGGCGGGGCGTACACGGCGCGGTACCTGAAGTATGAGGGGCGGGCGAACTGGAATCAGTATGTCGGGGTGAACGAGTTCGAGGTGTACGAGTGGCTGGGGGGCGGGCCGGCGGAGCCGAGCCTGGCGGGGTTGACGAACCTGGCGGCGGGCAAGAGCGTTTCGAACTATGAACCGACGTGGGGATCGACCTACGGGCACGGGCCGGAGCTGGTGACGGACGGGGTGGTGGACACGTTCTGGGAGGGGAGCTACGTGGCGGACAACTGCGCGTCGATCTACAACCAGCTGCTCTGCCCGATCGGGCGGTGGTTCAACGCGGAGGGGTTCCTGCGTGTGGACCTGGGGGCGACGCAGACGGTGCAGGCGCTGCTGCTGAAGTTTCCGGGGGATATGGGCGGGGTGCAGAGCCTGTCGATGTCGGTGACGGACTCGGCCGACAGCTGGGCGCCGGGCAACTGGTACGGGTTCTGGGGGGACCCGGCGTTGATCGCCTCGAAGCCGACGGTGACGAACACGGCGATATTGACGTTCTACCTGCCGGCGCCGGTGACGGGGCGGTATGTGTGGCTATATGTGCAGAACTGGGTGATGGAGACGGTGGCGCTGACGAAGGTGAGCGAAGTGGAGGTCTATGGGGCTCTGCCTGCGGCGCATACGCCGGCGGTGGCGTTGATGTCGCCGTCGGGCGGGACGGTGGCGGGGCAGACCTTCACCTTTACGTTCAGCGATCCGCAGGGGTGGCAGGATCTGGATGTCGTCAATGTGCTGGTGAACAACTTCCTGGACGGGCGGTATGGGTGCTACCTGGCCTATAGCCGGCCGTTGAACGTGCTGTACCTGGTGAACGATCCGGGGACGGCGCTGTTGCCGGGGATGGTGATGAACGGGGCGGGGGCGGTGGCGAACAGCCAGTGCGCGGTGAACGGGGCCTTGTCGTCGGCGAGCGGGAGCGGAGAGACGCTGACGCTGCGGCTGAACCTGACGTTCGCGACCGGGTTTGCGGGGAACCGGATCTTCTACGGGGCGGCGCGGGACCTGGTGGTGAACAACTCGGGGTGGAAGGCGCTGGGGACGTGGACGGTGCCGGGCGGGGGGGCGGCGCAGTTGACGGCGGGGCCGTTGACGCCGGCGCAGGGGACGGGCGCGACGGCGACGTTGACGGTCACCTTTACGAACACGAACGGGTGGAACCAGTTGGGGGTGCTGAATGTATTGATCAACGACGCGCTGGACGGGCGGTATGCCTGCTACCTGGCCTATAGCCGGCCGTTGAACGTGCTGTACCTGGTGAACGACGCGGGCAACGGGTTGCTGCCGGGGCTGTTCGTCGGCGGGACGGGGACGCTGGGGAACAACCAGTGCACGATCAACGGGGCGGGGTTGACGGCGGTGGGCAACGGCAACACGCTGACGCTGACGATCCCGGTCAGTTTCGGGGCGGGGTTCAAGGGGAACCGGATCCTATACCTGGCGGCGCGGGACGTGGCCGAGAACAATTCGGGGTGGCAGGCGCGGGGGGTGTGGCTGGTGCCGTAGGCGATATACTGGCTCGTCAGAGCCTATGAACCGGCGAACCTTTCTATCATTAGCAGGCGGCGGACTGGCCGCGGCGGCGCAGGGCGCGGCGGCCAGTCCGAACGTCCTCATGATCTGCGTGGACGACCTGAACGACTGGATCGGGTGCCTGGGCGGGCATCCGGATTCGGTGACGCCGAACTTCGACCGACTGGCGAGCCAGGGGGTGCTGTTCACGAGCGCGCACTGCGCGGCGCCGTTGTGCAACCCGTCGCGGGCGGCGTTGATGACGGGGATCCGGCCGTCGACGTCGGGGGTGTATCAGAACAATCAGCCGTGGCGTACGTCGGCGGTGCTCGCGAAGACGCGGACGCTGCCGCAGCATTTTCAGGATCACGGGTATAAGGCGATCGGGGCGGGGAAGACCTACCACGACTCGTATCCGGATCCGGAGAGTTGGGAGGAGTACTTCCCTTCAAAGACCAGGCAGAAGCCCGAGGACCCGCATCCGGCAAAGATCCCGGCGAGCGGGCTGCCGCCGATGGCCCATTTCGACTGGGGTCCGATTGCGGAAGGCGACGAGGCGATGGGCGACCATAAGGTGGTCGACTGGGCGATCGGGCAGATGGGGAAGAAGCACGACCGGCCGCTGTTTCTGGCCGTCGGGCTGTTCCGGCCGCACCTGCCGTGGTATGTGCCGAAGAAGTACTTCGATCTGTATCCGGTGGAGAAGGTCACGCTGCCGAAGGTGAACGGGGACGATCTCGATGACGTGCCGGCGATCGGGCGGAAGATGGCAAAGCCGAACGGGGACCACAAGGTGGTAACCGAGCACGGGAAGTGGAAAGAGGGCGTGCGTGCGTACCTGGCTTGTATCCGGTTTACGGACACCGAGCTGGGGCGGCTGCTGGACGCGTTTGAGAAGAGTCCGCTGGCGAAGAACACGGTGGTCTGTTTGTGGAGCGACCACGGGTGGCACCTGGGGGAGAAGCTGCACTGGCGGAAGTTCACGTTATGGGAAGAGGCGACGCACAATGTGCTGATGATGAAGGTGCCGGGGGTGACGAAGGCGGGCGGGCGGTGTGACCGGCCGGTGAGCCTGATGGACGTCTTCCCGACGCTGGCCGATGTGTGCGGGGTGCCGGGGAAACGGGAGTGCGAGGGGGTGAGCTTGCGGCCGCTGCTGGTGAATCCGAAGGCGAAGTGGGACCGGCCGGCGGTGACGACGTTCGGGAAGGACAACCACGCGGTGCGGCGCGAGCGGTGGCGGTACATCCGGTATTCGGACGGGACCGAGGAGTTGTACGACCGGGAGAAGGATCCGCTGGAGTGGAAGAACCTGGCGGGGGAGGCGGCGCTGGCGGGGGTGAAGGCGGATTTGGGTAAGTGGCTGCCGAAGGTGAACGCGGCGGAAATTCCGGCGCGCGGAAACGGTTGAGCGCTGGTAGAATCTCAAGACAGGAGACCAACACATGCGATTCTTTTTGACTGCGGCGGCGACGCTGCTGCTTTCGGCGAGCCTGGCGACGGCCGGGGAGAAGGGGATGATGCACTGCTTCGCCTTCACGGTGATCGAGTCGGCGACGGACGCCGATTGGAAGGCGTTCAATGAAGCGACGGATCAGTGGCCGTCGAAGTTCAAGGGGATCCAGAAGATCTGGCACGGGAAGCTGCGGGCTCCGCTGGCGCAGTTCACGGTTTCGGCCGAGGCGCGGAAGAAGCTGGCGGCCGGGGAGAAGGACGTGGACACGAAGGCGAACCGGCTGGTGCGGCAGCACGGGGTGTGCATGCTGATGTCGGGTCCGGAGGCGCTGAAGGAG
>CAYMTH010000369.1:5450-5729 GCA_964393235.1 uncultured Solibacteraceae bacterium
TACCAGGGCGGCAAGGACACCGGCCGCTTCATGAAGGAGTGGATGGCGAAGTACGAAAAAGTGCGCGTGGCCGGGACGACGACGTACGACATTCTGGCTCAGTAGTAAGTCCTTTGGTTTGTTGGGGAAGCCGCGGCTAATGCCGCGGCTTTTCCTTTAGTTCGGACAGGGAAACGGTTGGTTTGTCCGTTGGACTGTTCTTTGGTTTGTTCCTTGGTTTGATGCGGGAGCGGAGGGGGTGGCGGGGGCCCAGTTCGGTGTCGGCGATGCGTTGGGCTT
>CAYMTH010000370.1:0-5724 GCA_964393235.1 uncultured Solibacteraceae bacterium
CAGACCTATCCTGGCGCCAAACTGACGATCGCGGTATTGTCAAACCTGGACTCCGATCGGGCGCCGGCGCCGAGTTGGACCATCGCCGATGGGCTTGCACAGTTACTCCTTCAGCCAAGCCGGCAGTAGCCTTTCCAAACTGGTAAGTACCCCAGAACTCACGATCGAGCCCAACGGGCGGTAGCGACCGCCCTTGCGCCCTCAATCACATCGGCCGAACGCTTGCGCGTGCGGTCCGCGCACTTCCGAGCCGCCTGGAGAAGTTGGCCTCGCGCATCCGCGGTCTTTCCGTCGCTTGGATGCACCACCGACACAGTATTGTCAGACTTCGCCCGGCTGAATTCCACCTTGCCAGCCAGGGCGGTGACTGCGGCCATCAACTCTTCACGAACGAACCCTATTGCGATGCGCTCCATGGTTAACACTATCCGGGACTTTTCGAAATTCTGCGTCGGGATCAAACGGCTCGTAGAGCTGTTTCCCGACTTCACTCCATCCGGCTCCCCCCGCAAACGGCAAATCCTCTCCTTCTCAAACCCGGGCCCAAACCCGGGCCCGCCAGGCCTAACCCTGCAGAAACTTCAAAAACTCAGCCGCGTCCCGCGTCAACCCCGGGAACGACCGCAGCGGCTTCCCTTCCGCGTCGAGGATCACGTAGTACGGAATCGCGACCGTCTTATGCGTCTCCTCCTGCAGCTTCAGATTCGCCTCGGAGACCGGATCGGCGCCGTCGGTGTACAACTCCACCAGCACGAACTTGTTCATCTCCGCCGCAATCTCCGGCCGCGGGAACATGTTTGCCTTCATCAACTTGCAGTTCGTGCAGGTATACCCGGTGAAGTTGAGAAAAACCTGCTTGTTCTCCGCCTTCGCCCGCGCCAGTGCCCCCGGCAGATCGTTCTTGGCGAACACCACTGCCGCCCCGCTCCCGCCGCCCGAGGCCGCCCGCGTCGACGTCGGCACATAGGCGTCGATCTCCCCCAGCGGAGCCCCGAACAACCCCGACAGGAGGAAGAAGGAAAACGCCAGAATCGCCGTCCCCAGCAAGAGCCGCGGGATCGAAACCGCCTCGTCGTGCTTGATGCCCTCAAACTTCAACCACCCCAGCAGGTACAGCCCAGGCATCGCCATCAGCACCACCCACAGCGCCAGGAACAGCTCCCGCGACAGGATCCCCCAGTGCAGCACCTGATCGACGTTGCTCAAGTACTTCACCATCATCGCGAAGACGAAAAACGCCATCACGACCTTCACTCGCACCAGCCACCCGCCCGACTTCGGCAGCTTCTTCAGATAGGACGGAAAAATCGCCAGGAAAAAGAACGGGCTCGCCAACCCGGTGGCGAACGCGGCCATCCCCATCGCCGGCTGCAGCTTGTCGCCGGTCACCGACGCCGCCAGCAGCGCCCCCATGAACGGACCCACGCACGCAAACGAGGTCAGCGAAAACGTCAGCCCCATCAACAACGAACCCAGGTATCCCCCGCCCTCCGACGCTGCGTTCAGCTTCGTCAGCAGTCCCGACGGCAGCGTGATCTCGAACGCCCCCAGCATGCTTAACCCGAAGGCGAAGAACACGATACCGATAATCCCGTTCACCCACGGGCTCGCCGAGAGCGTCTGCGCCCCGCCCGCGCCCAGCATCGCCGATGCCGCCAGCCCGATCGCCGTAAACAGTACGACAATCCCCAGGCAGAACACGATCGCCTGCGTAATCCCCTCGCCCCGCCGGCTCTCGCCCCGGTTGAGGAAGTAGGAGAGCGTAAACGGAATCATCGGGAAAACGCACGGCGTGAAGATGGCGGCCAGCCCCCATCCGAACGCGCCCAGCAGAAAACCCAGCAGCCCCTCCGGCGCCGGCGCGCCCGGACTGGCCGGCGCGCCGCTCGCGGGGGACGCGGGGGCGGCGGGAGGCGCCGCGGCCGTATCCACAAATCCGTCCGGAATCGCAGCGGCCGCCTCGGGGGCCGCCGGGTCGACGGTCACCTTGGCCGTCACCAGCTTCCGGCGCGGCGGCAGGCAGATCTTGTCGTTGCAGGCGCTCCAGCGGACCTGCAGCGAAACCTCGGCCGGTCCCGGCTTGGCGTCGCTCTTCAAAGCCGCATCGACGTAGAAAACCGCTTTCGTTTCATAACTTTCGGTCGTCGCCCCGGCCGCCGGGTCGAACTTCGCCTCGGCCTTCTGCTGCCAGACGCGCGTCACCGTGACCGGAGAATCCTCCGGCGCCGTCACCCGCGTCGCCGTCGCCTTCACCGGCGACGTCACCGAATACAGGTGCCACCCCGGATCGATCTCGGCAGCGATCTTCAAACGCAGCGCCTTGCCCGGCGCCGCCTTCGGCTGCTCCGGTTCCAGCGTAAAGCGAACCGCGTTCTGCTGGGCAAAGGCCGCCGCCCCCAGGCAGACGCTAAACAGTAGGAAACGAATGGTGCTCACTCATTTCCAATGTACCCTGTTCCTCAGGGCAGGATGGCCAGAATGCGCACCGGACCGCCCGTTCCATTCTCGATCTTGATCGGCGCGGCGATCAAAGTGGCTCCAACCGGCGGAATTTTGTCGAGAAAAGCGACGTTTTCGAGGCCAAAAACGTTCGCTTCGCTCAAAATTTTATGCGTTTCGAAGGTCCTCGACGGCCCGTGATCGGTGCTCGCCGTGTCGATTCCGACCCCGTTGACCCCGCGCTTGACCAGTACTTCCGCCGCCTTCGGGCTAATCCCCGGGAAGTGCAGGTTCTGCGTATCCCCGGGCGTATCGGACCCCAGATACTGCTTCCGGTTGGGCCAGAACTTGCCCCAGCCGGTCCGGAACAGCACGATCGAACCGCGCTTGATCGTCCCGTATTTCTTCTCAAACGCCTCGATATCGCTCACCGCGGCCACATAATCGCGATTTTTCGCCGCCGCGGCCGCGATGTCGATCACTACCGCCGGCCCGGCCAGCCGCTGCGCCGGCACCGCCTCGAGCGCCAGTTTGCCCTCGGCGAAGTGAATCGGGCTGTCCATGTGCGTGCCGCCGTGCTCGTCCATGCTGAAGCCGCCGGCGGCGTACCAGTAGCCCTGGGGCGTACGCGCCCAGCCGTCTTTCCGGTGCACAAAACCCTTCGCATTGGGCCAAAAGACGTTGTTTTTGTTCAACGGATAGGTCAGATCGACGATCTTCGCCGGGTCGAACGCCTGCGCTCCTACCACCAGTACCGCCGCACAGAACAGTACCAGTCGCATCAGATGCCCCGGGTCTGGGCGAGGCCGGCTTCGAGCCGCCGGTTGAGGTCCGATTGCGCGAACTCCGCCGCGACGCGGACCGCGTTTTTGATCGCATTCGCGTTCGAACGGCCGTGACAAATGATCGTGCAGCCCTTCACGCCGAGCAGCGGAGCGCCGCCGTACTCGGAGTAATCGACGCGTTTTTTCATCTCCGTGAACGCATTTCGGGCCAAAAGATAGCCGATTTTGCCGCTTACGGAGGCCTTCAGAGCGTCCTGGATGAGGTGTTTTCCGACCTCGACGAGCCCTTCGGACACCTTCAGCGCCACGTTTCCCACAAAGCCGTCGCAGACGACGACGTCGGCGTGACCGGTAAACAGATCGCGCCCTTCGACATTTCCGATAAAGTTGATCGGCAATGCCTTCAATAGCGGCGTGGCGGATTTGGTGAGCTCGTTGCCCTTATGCTCTTCCTCGCCGATCGAGAGCAGGCCGACGCGCGGATTCTCCGTATGGAAGATGAGCCGCGAGTAGAGTTCGCCCATGAGCGCGAACTGGGCCAGCAGGTGGCCGTCGACGTCGACGTTGGCGCCGACATCGAGCATGACGGCGGGCTTTCCCTTCACGGTCGGGAAGACCGAGGCGAGCGCCGGGCGGTCGACGCCGCGGACCATGCCGTTGACGGTCTTCGAGGTGGCCATGACGGCGCCGGTGTTGCCGGCAGACACGACGCCCTGCACGGCGCCGTCGTGCATCAGGCGGCAGGCCACGCGGATGGAGCTATCCTTCTTTTGGCGCAACGACTTAGCGGCCGAGTCGTCCATCGTGACCACTTCGCTGGCGTGGTGGATGCGCAGAGGCAGCTTCTCCCAGCCATGGTGGTGGGCAGCCAGTTCCGCGAGAATCACATCCTCCCTACCGACGAGAACGACCTCGACGGGAAGGTGGCGGACCGCGCGGATGGCGCCATCGATTTCGGACTTCGGCGCGTGGTCGCCGCCCATCGCGTCAACCGCGATGGTGACTAGAGGAGTTGGCACAGGGCCGGCTCCCGGTTACTGCTCAGCGACTTCGATAACGGCGCGGCCCTTGTAGTACCCGCAGGACGGGCAGGCGCGGTGCGGCATCTTGGGCGAGTGGCAGTTGGGGCATTCAGCCTGGCTCGGCTTGGTCAGGTGGTCATGCGCCCGGCGGGTGGAGGAGCGGCGTTGGGAGTGGCGTCGTTTTGGATTCGGCATCGTAGATCCTTCGAAATGTTGTATTTAGAGGTTTTTCAGGGCCGCCCAGCGATCGTCGACCCGTTCGGTGCGGCACTGGCAGTCCGTTTCGTTCCGGTTCTGCCCGCAGGTGGGGCAGATTCCTTTGCAATCCGGGCGGCAGAGCCGCTGGAGGGGGAGCGCCAGCAACACCTGTTCCTGCAAAATGTCGTTCAGTTCCAGCCCGTTCCCTTCATAGAAGCCGACGTTGCTGTCACCGGGTCCGATCGCGATCTCAGCGCCAGGAGCGGTCTCCGGGGCCGGGACGTAGATCAGGTCAAATTCTTCTTTTACTTCATGCGTGAACGGTTCGGTACACCGGTCGCATTCCATCTGGAGGCCGACCGACAACCTACCCCGGACCCGAATTTCCTCGGTGGAAGCTTGCAGTTCCGCCGTGCCCGAGGCAACTAACGGGGTCTGCTGCTCAAATTCCGAATCAAACGGGATCGCTCCGATGGGCAGAGTCTGCTCAAAGCGGATCGGCTTTTGCTCCAACTCTCGGATTTCAAGGAACATACACACGACCACCACTTCGCGGGAGCGAACCCTTTCAGTATACGATAACGGGAACGGACCGTCTACTGGCGTGACTGGTAGGGGACTTCCTTGGGGCCGTCGTCGAGGCCTTCGATGCGGACCACCAGTTTTTTCGGCGGGGCGGGAGCGGGCGCAGACTGGCCCGTGACCGGGGCGACACCCGTCATCGGGACGGTGGAATCGACCTTGGCGCGGACAGCAACGGCCGGGCGCGCCGGTTCGGCGGCGGCCGGTTTGGCGTCGACGGGCAGGGCGAAGGCGGCCAGGAGCGCACCGACGCGGGAGGCCACGGCGGCCGGGGCCACGGGGGCGGCCAGGGCGAGCGTCCCTTCTTCGAGCGTCCCCTTGAGTTCCGGAAGCCACGGGGCGAGCAGGAACTGTTCGCGGGCGGCAACGCCGGACTGCAGATATTTGAGCGCCGGTTCGGCCGCGGCTTCGGTGTCGGTCCGGAACCAGACGTTCAGCGACGGAGCGGCAGTGACATCGACGGCCAGATCGAACCCGTTCACCTGGCCCGATTCCCCGCCCTCGACCAGCGGATCCAGCGCTTTGGGAGCCACGCCTCCGGGAACCGTTTCACACGACACCCAGACGGCATAGCGGGGGGCGAGGTCACGGGCGCGGGCGAACAGCGGGTTGACCGAGGCCAGCGATTCGACGTTGGCGCGAGCGCGCTCAGCGACGGCCTGAATGCCGGGGCGGGGGCCGATGAGAACGGTGGGCCC
>CAYMTH010000371.1:0-3867 GCA_964393235.1 uncultured Solibacteraceae bacterium
CATGATCGCCGGCCCCCCCGGACTCGACGGCCTCACCAATACGACCCTCGCCCTCGCCGACGCCGGCCAGGAACCCGGCCTCGTCACCGACGCCGCCGTCGCCCACATCGCCGCCAAGCAAACCGCCGCCGGCTACTGGACCGAATCCTCCGTCATCGCTCGCACCCCCATGTCCGGGTCCGACATCACCATGACCATCAACGCCATGCGCGCCATCCAGCGCTACCCCCTCCCTGCCCGCCGCGCTGAAAACGACGCCCGTGTCGCCCGTGCCCGCGCCTGGCTCGCCTCCCTCCGCCCCGCCAATCCCTATGAACAGGCCGAAGTCCTCCTCGGCCTCGCCTGGGCCGCCGCCCCCCGCGCCGACGTCGACCGCGCCGCTTCCGCCCTCCGCCGCTCGCAGAATAAGGATGGCGGCTGGTCTCAACTCCCCGGCCTGCCCAGCGATGCCTACTCCACCGCCCTCGCCATCCGCGCGCTCAAGGAAGCGAAGCAGCCCGTCCCGCCCGCCGCCGTCGACTATCTGACCAAAACCCAGCTCGACGACGGCTCCTGGTACGTCCGCAGCCGCGCCGTGAAGCTCCAGCCCTACTTCCAGTCCGGCTTCCCGCACGAACACGAGCAGTGGATCTCCTACGTCGCCACCGCCCAGGCCGCCACCGCCCTCCTCAGATAATTCCTAGGTGCCTGTCACCCAGGATTATTCCTGGAGCAGTTTCAGAAAACTCTCCGCCGCCCCGTTCAACTTCCGCTTCCGCCGGTGCAGGATCCCCAGCGGCCGCGTCAGCGGATCCGACAGCGGCACCGCCACAATCCGCCCCGCTTCCAATTCCAAACCCAGAATCCGCTTCGGCGTGATGCTCACCCCGTGCCCCAGCGCCACGGCCTCCTTGATCATCTGCAGATTGTCGAAATGCATCACCAGATGCACCGAAACCCCGTGGTCCCGCAAATACCGGTCCACCTCCCGCCGGATCGGTAGCTCCTCGTCAAACCCAATGAAATTAACGCCTTCCAGCGCCCGGATCGCCAGCCGTGGCAACCCCGCCAGCGGATGCGACGGCGCGCACGCCAGCACCATCTCCTCCTCCCGCCACGGAATCACCGCAATCTCCTTCGTCGCCTCCGGATAACTCACCAGCCCCAGATCCGCCTTCTCCGCCGCCACCTGCTCGTACACCTTCTCCGGCCGCAAATAGTCCACCCGCAGCACCGCGTCCGGCCACCGCCGCTCAAATTCACTCTCCAGCCGCGACATCTCCGATAAGCCCACCGAATAGATGCTCGCCACCCGCACCGTCCCCTCCACCCCGTGCAGCAGCCCCCCCAACGCCCCGTCAAACTCTTCCTTCCGCCGCAGCACGTCCCGGCACAGCTCATAATAAAGACGCCCCGCCGGCGTCAGCGTCAACGGCCGCGTCGACCGGTCCAACAACGTAACCGCCAGATTCTTCTCCACTTCCTGCAAATGCTGGCTCGCCGCGCTCTGGCTCACCGCGTTCATCTGCGCACCCCTGCTCACGCTCCGCGTCTGCGCGATATCCCGAAACAACCGCAAGTGGTCGAAGTTCACTCACGTCAGATTATCATAAGACGTACTTATGTCAATATCTCATGACTTCAGCTACACTAATTCTTCTTGAATTAGAAAATCTAATATTCGATTCGTATTGATTTCGAAACCGCTAATACTGTATCCTCAGAAAATCTTCCGATGTCTGAGGTGCCGTTCATGTCCAACCCCCAAGAAGAATTTCAAGTCGTCCGCGGTCTCCCCCCTGCCCAAGGTCTCTACAACCCAGTCAACGAACGCGATGCCTGCGGTATCGGCTTCGTCGTCAACATCCACGGCAAAAAATCCCACGACATCATTACCAAAGGCGTTCAGATCCTCATCAATCTGACCCATCGCGGCGCCTGCGGCTGCGACCCCGAAACCGGCGACGGCGCCGGCATCCTCATCCAGATCCCCCACGACTTCTTCGCCCGCGAGTGCGCGAAAGAAGGGTTCACCCTCCCCCCCGCCGGCCAGTACGGCGCCGGCCTCGTCTTCCTCCCCGTCGAACGCACCGCCCGCCTCCAGGCCGAAGGCATCTTCGAAAAAGTGATCCGCGAAGAAGGCCTCGAAGTCCTCGGCTGGCGCGACACCCCCCTCAACGTCGACGCCATCGGCCGCGTCGCCCGCGCCTCCCAGCCCTACATCGAACAGATCTTCGTCCGCGGCGCCGCCGGCATGTCCGAAATCGAGCTCGAGCGCAAACTCTACGTCATCCGCAAACGCGCCGAACACGCCATCCGCGCCTCCGACATCCGCGATAAGGACTTCTTCTACGTCCCCTCGCTCTCCTGCCGGACCATCGTCTACAAGGGCCTCCTCCTCGCCCCCCAGATCCAGAAGTTCTATAAGGACCTCGCCGACCCCGAGTGCGTCTCCGCCCTCGCCATGGTCCACCAGCCCTTCTCGACCAACACCTTCCCCCCCTGGCCCCTCGCCCACCCCTTCCGCTACCTCTGCCACAACGGCGAAATCAATACCGTCCGCGGCAACGCCAACTGGATGGCCGCCCGCCAGGCCGTCATGCAGTCCGACGTCTGGGGCGAAGACCTCAAGAAAATCATCCCCATCGTCGAGCCCGGCGGGTCCGACTCCGCCACCCTCGATAACGCCGGCGAACTCCTCTATCTCTCCGGCCGCTCCATCCCCCACGTGATGTCGATGCTCATCCCCGAAGCCTGGGATGCCGACACCACCATGCGCCCCGAAAAGAAGGCCTACTACGAGTTCCACGCCTCCATCATGGAACCCTGGGACGGCCCCGCCGCCGTCGCCTTCACCGACGGCCACGTCGTCGGCGCCACCCTCGACCGCAACGGCCTCCGCCCCTCCCGCTACCTCGTCACCAAGGACGGCCTCCTCATCGTCGCCTCCGAAACCGGCGTCCTCCCCATCAAGCCCGAAGAGGTCTCCTACAAGGGCCGCCTCCAGCCCGGCAAGATGCTCATCGTCGACATGGACCAGAAGCGCATCATCCCCGACGAAGAGGTCAAAAAGGGCCTCTGGGAGCGCCAGCCCTACGGCGAATGGCTCAAGGATAACCAGATCACCCTCGATCGCCTCCCCGAGCCCGGCCGCGTCTACGCCACCGACCACGAAACCCTCCTCCTCCGCCAGCGCGCCTTCGGCTACTCCGACGAGGACCTCAAGGCCATCCTCACCCCCATGGCCGAAAAAGGCGAAGAGCCCATCGGCTCCATGGGTACCGATACCCCCCTCGCCTGCCTCTCCGACAAGCCCCAGACCCTCTTCCATTACTTCAAGCAGCTCTTCGCCCAGGTCACCAACCCCGCCATCGACCCCATCCGCGAAGAACTCGTCATGTCGCTGACCAGCTACATCGGCACCGAACGCAACGTCCTCGCCGAGTCGCCCCAGCACGCCCACCTGCTCAAACTCCAGCAGCCCATCCTCACCAACCGCGACCTCGAAAAACTCCGCCGCGTCTCCTGGGGCGACTTCCTCGCCTACACCCTGCCGATCCTCTATAACGTCCACGGCGGCGAACAGGAACTCGAACGCGCCCTCGACTCGCTCTGCCGCCGCGCCTCCTGGGCCATCCAGGCCGGCTACTCGCTCCTCATCCTCTCCGACCGCGGCATGGACGAGACCTCCGCGCCCATCCCCTCCCTCCTCGCCCTCACCGCCGTCCACCACCACCTGATTCGCGAAGGCTCCCGTACCCAGGTCGCCCTCATCGTCGAGTCCGGCGAACCCCGCGAGGTCATGCACTTCTGCTGCCTGATCGGTTACGGCGCCTCCGCCGTCAACCCCTACCTCGCCATCGAGACTCTCGAAAACATGGCCGTGAA
>CAYMTH010000371.1:3877-5723 GCA_964393235.1 uncultured Solibacteraceae bacterium
CGTGCATTCCGGCGATTCGGCGTGCGTCCTCCCCCCGCAGGGAATCGGCGACGCCGCCGACGCCGACGTGCGCCGGCAGGCGGCGCTGCTCGCGGAGGCCATTGGGGTGAAGGGCCTCCTCAACGTGCCCTTCGAAACCGCCCTCAAGAACTACAAGAAGTCGGTCAACAAAGGCCTCCTCAAGGTCTTCTCGAAGATGGGCATCTCCACGCTCCAGTCCTACCGCGGCGCCCAGATCTTCGAAGCCATCGGCCTCAATAAATCGCTCGTCGACAAGTACTTCACCGGCACCGCCTCCCGCATCGAAGGCGTCGGCCTCGAAGTCCTCGCCCGCGAAGCGAAGATGAAGCACGAGCACGCCTTCCACCCCCTCACCGAAGCCGACGTCGAGCTCACCCCCGGCGGCAACTACCAGTACCGCGTACGCGGCGAGTTCCACCTCATCAATCCCCTCACGGTCTCCAAAATGCAGCACGCCGTGAACAAGGAAAGCTACGCGACGTTCAAGGAATACTCGAACATCATCAACGACCAGAACAAGCAGCTCTGCACCCTCCGCGGTCTGCTCCAGTTCAAGCCCGGCAACCCCGTCTCCATCGATGACGTCGAGCCCGCCGCCGAAATCGTCAAGCGCTTCGCCACCGGCGCCATGAGCTTCGGGGCCATCTCCAAGGAAGCCCACGAAACCCTCGCCATCGCCATGAACCGCATGGGCGGCCGCTCCAACACCGGCGAAGGCGGCGAGGACGAAGAACGCTTCAAGCTCCTCCCCAACGGCGACTCCAAGAACTCCGCCATCAAGCAGGTCGCCTCCGGCCGCTTCGGCGTCACCACGAACTACCTCGTCAACGCCGACGAACTCCAGATCAAGGTCGCCCAGGGCGCCAAGCCCGGCGAAGGCGGTCAGCTCCCCGGCCATAAGGTCGACGAGTACGTCGCCAAGGTCCGCCACTCCATCCCCGGCGTCGGCCTCATCTCGCCCCCGCCCCACCACGACATCTACTCCATCGAAGATCTCGCCCAGCTCATCTACGATCTCAAGAACGTGAATCCGCAGGCGCGCATCTCCGTTAAGCTCGTCTCCGAAGTCGGCGTCGGCACCGTCGCCGCCGGCGTCTCCAAGGCCCATGCCGACCTCGTCCTCATCGCGGGCGACTCCGGCGGCACCGGCGCCTCCCCCCTCACCTCCCTCCGCCATGCCGGCATCCCCTGGGAACTCGGCCTCGCCGAAACCCAGCAGGTGCTCGTCATGAACGACCTCCGCTCCCGCATCCGCGTCCAGACCGACGGCAAACTCCAGACCGGCCGCGACGTCGTCATCGGCGCCCTCCTCGGCGCCGAAGAGTTCGGCTTCGCCACCGCGCCGCTCGTCGCCACGGGCTGCATCATGATGCGCAAGTGCCACCTCAACACCTGCCCGGTCGGCATCGCCACCCAGGACCCCGTCCTCCGCGCCAAATTCACCGGCACCCCCGAGCACGTCATCAACTTCTTCTTCTTCATCGCCGAAGAGGTTCGCGAGATCATGGCCCAGCTCGGCTTCCGGACCTTCGATGAGATGGTCGGCCGCGTCGACATGCTCGAAATGCGCGACGTCCAGCACCACTGGAAAGCCAAGGGCCTCGACCTCTCGTCGATGCTCTTCAATCCCCCCGTGCCCAAGCGCGTCGGCCGCCGCTGCAGCATCGCTCAGGATCACGGCCTCGAAGAAGCCCTCGACCACAAGATCATCGAGCTCGCCGCCGAGGCCCTCGAACACAAGACCCCGGTCGACTTCAAACTCCCCATCCGCAACATCCACCGCACCGTCGGCGCCATGCTCTCCGGGGAAGTGGCCAAGCGCTAC
>CAYMTH010000372.1:0-224 GCA_964393235.1 uncultured Solibacteraceae bacterium
CGCTGTTCTGGCATTATCCGCACTACAGCAATCAGGGGGGCACGCCGGGCGGGGCGGTGCGGGACGGGGAGTGGAAGCTGATCGAGTTTTACGAAGACGGGCGGCTGGAGCTGTTCCACCTGAAGAGCGACCCGGGGGAGCGGCTGAACCTGGCGAACAAGCACGCCGAGCGGGCGCGGGCGATGCGGGCGAAGCTGGAGGCGTGGCGGAAGTCGGTCAACGCG
>CAYMTH010000372.1:234-5720 GCA_964393235.1 uncultured Solibacteraceae bacterium
ACGGCGGATCAGGGGTTGACGGGGGCCGAGAAGCCGACGGCGCCGATCGGGTAGTTATTTCCTGAACTTGCGGAAGATGTCCGGGCCGAACTCGCGGAAGACGTTGCCGAAGAAGCGGCCGGCGTAGGCGCCGTGGATGCGGAAAACGCAGTCGCGGTTGGAGGTGACGCTGTCGGGCATCCAGGCTTTCTGGAGGAAGGCGCCGCCGGTGATGCCGATGGCTTTGGCGGCTGCGAAGTGGACGCGGCCATCGCCGTAACGGGAGCCGAAGGTGTATTTGACGGAATGGAGCAGGCGTTTGCCGGCCGAGCCCTGGCCGAGGCGGTGGTAACGGGGATCCTCATTCCAGATGGCGCCGAGGGCGGCCTCGGTCCCGTTTTGCACGCTGTTATTGAGTAGGCGGGCGCCGTAGCGTTTGCCGAAGCCTTCCCAACCGGGGCCCCACTCTTCCGGGCGATTGGTGCCGGTGCGCCAGCCGGCGGAGAAGGGGCCGGCGATGAGGAGGCTCCTGGGTCCGTAGGTGGTTTTGGCGAACCACTTGAACCGTTCCTCGCCGGTGAGGGGTTCGTAGGGCTGGGCCTGCAGGGCGGGCAGGAATAGGAGGATCAGGGTCAGGCCGAACTTCATGCTTCCTCTCTACTTTGGCAGAAAGAGAAGGAGGGTGGCGGCGAAGGCGAGGGCGACGACGAGATTGACGAAGAGCTTTTCGGGCATGACCATGAGGAGTTTGCGGCCGAAAAGCGCCCCGGCAATAACGAATGGCGCGAGGGCGAGATCAAACGAGAGCGACTGGCGGCTGAAGAGGCCGAGGTTGGTATAGACCGGAATTTTGCTCAGGTTAACGAGGAAAAAGAACCAGGCGCCGGTGGCGACGAACTCTTCGCGGGGGAGTTTCTTGCTGAGCAGGTACATGTTCATGACCGGACCGGCGGCGTTGGCGACCATTGTGGCGAAGCCGGCCGAGGTGCCATAGAAGGCGGCGTGCTTCCAGTCCGAGGGGGGGAAGCCGGTGGTTTTGCGCTGCCGCCAGAGGAACAGGAGGAGCATGATCAACGAGATGGTGCCGACGACGGGGCGGATGAGGCCGTCCGGGTAGCGGAGCATGACGGCGCCGCCGGCCATGCCGGCGAGGACCCACGGGAGGAGGGAGAAGAGCGCGCCGGCGGCGGCGTGGCGGCGGTAGTAGAAGACGGCGAAGGCGTCGGCGCAGATGAGCAGCGGGAGGAGCCAGGCGGCCGAGAGGCGGGCGTCACCGACGGTGAGGACGAAGACGGGAACGGAGAGAATTCCGAAGCCGGGGACGCCGGTCTTGGCGACTCCGACGCTGAAGGCACAAAAGGCGCCGAGCAGCCATTTGTAGAGAGGAAAATCCGGCATGCAACCTATTTGCGAACTGTCGAGTCTATCATGCAGGAATGATCTTTCTTGGAGCGGTGCTGCTGGCCGCGCAGTTTATGGCGACGCTGGAGACGAAGACGCTCCGGGCGTTTGAGGAGTATCTGCGGGGAGTGGACACGCAGATGACGGCGCGCGCGGCGGGGCCGGGTAGCCCGGCGGGGCGGACGCCGGGTGTGTTTGCGAATTCGAGCGGGAAGGGCGTGCCGGACGGCATGGTGCACGACTGGACGGCGGTGGCGTTCG
This sequence comes from uncultured Solibacteraceae bacterium, assembly GCA_964393235.1. GTDB lineage: Bacteria > Acidobacteriota > Terriglobia > Bryobacterales > Bryobacteraceae. Next base: position 1,876 of record CAYMTH010000372.1, read on the forward strand.
TGCCGGGGGCGAAGAAGGACGCGGCGGTGGCGATTCTGGAGGACTTCGGGCGGCATTCGGGGATTTACCCGGAGGTGGTGGAAGGGAGAGTCGAGCGGCGGGAGGGCAACCGGATTTTCGGGTTCCACCGGTTGCGGAAGAAGAAAGTGCTGGAGGTGACGCTGGAGGCGCAGTATCAACTGGACCGGCTGGCGGCGCCGGCGGGACGGTATGCGAGCCGGTCGGCGGCGACGTCGATCGTCGAAGTGGACGAGGCGGGGACGGCGAAGGAGAAGAAACTGCCGCCGGGGCGGGACCACGGTTTCCTGTGGCGGCTGCAGACTTACTGGACGGTGGAAGAGGCGAAGGATGGAGTTTGGCTGGAGGTGCGGTCGGTGAGCCTGACGCGGGATGTGCCGCTGGGACTGGGTTGGGCGGTGAAGCCGATTGTGCGGGATCTGCCGAAGGAGTCGCTGGAAGGATTGATGGAGGCGACGAAGCGCGCGCTGCTGGCGGTCCGGTAGGCTAGATAGCCATGAGCATTTCGCGGAGGCAGTTTCTGGCGCTGGGCGCGGGCGCGGCGGCGGCGCAGACGGCAACGGCGCGGCCGAACGTCGTGCTGGTGATCACGGACGACCAGGGGTACGGCGATCTGGGTTGCCACGGGAATCCGGTGCTGAGGACGCCGCATCTGGACACGCTGCACGGGGAGAGCGTCCGGCTGACGAACTACCACGTGAGCCCGACGTGCGCGCCGACGCGGTCCGCGCTGCTGACGGGGCGGTACACCAATCTGGTGGGGCCGTGGCACACGATCCAGGGGCGGAGCATCCTGCACCGGGATGAGAAGACGCTGGCGGCGAGTCTCCGGGCAGCGGGGTACCGGACGGGGATCTTCGGGAAATGGCACCTGGGGGACAACTTCCCGTCGCGCCCGCAGGATCACGGGTTTCAGGAAGTGGTGATTCACGGCGGGGGCGGCGTGTGGCAGACGCCGGATCATTTCGGCAACGACTACTTCGACGACACCTACCTGCACAACGGGAAGCCGGAGAAGTATCAGGGATTCTGCACGGACGTGTTTTTCACGAACGCGCAGCGGTTCATCGGCGAGGCGGCGGCGCAGGGGCGGCCGTTCTTCTGCTACCTGGCGCCGAACGCGCCGCACGGGCCGATGTGGGCGCCGGAGGAGAAGGCGGCGAAGTATGCGGGGGTGAAGGGGCTGCGGGAGCCGGGCTTCTACGGGATGATCGAGAACATCGACGACAACGTGGGGCGGCTGCGGCAGTTCCTGAAGACGCGGGGGCTGGCGGAGAACACGATCTTCATTTTCACGACGGACAACGGGACGTCGTCGGGGGCGCAGGTTTTCAACGCCGGGATGCGCGGGAACAAGGGATCGGCGTATGAAGGCGGGCACCGGGTGCCGTTCTTTCTGCACTGGCCGAAGGGCGGGCTGGCGACGGGGAAAACCGTGGACGGGCTGGCGGCGCATATCGACGTGCTGCCGACGCTGCTGGAATTGACGGGGGTGGCGCGGGAGGGGACGAAGCCATTGCACGGGCGGTCGATGGCGCCGCTGTTGCGGGGCGGAGCGTGGGCGGACCGGACGATCGTGACCGATTCGCAGCGGGAGGAGAACCTGATTCCGTGGCGGCAGGCGGCGGTGATGACGGAGCGGTGGCGGCTGGTGAGTCCGGGGCCGGGGGGCGCGGGGGAGCCGAAGAAGCTGGAGCTGTATGAGATCCGGAAGGACCCGGGGCAGAAGAACGACGTGGCGGCGGCGCATCCGGAGGTTTTGGCGAAGCTGAAGGCCGAGTATGAGGCGTGGTGGAAAGAAGTATCGGCGCGGGCGGGCGAGTATGCGCGGATCGTGCTGGGGTCGCCCTCGGAGCCGGTGTCGCGGTTGACGGCGCACGACTGGCACGGGGAGGGGGCGCTGCAGACGTGGAACCAGGCGTCGATCCTGCGGGGGCCGAACGCGAACGGGTTCTGGGCGGTGGAGGCGCGGGGCGGGCGGTACCGGTTCGAGTTGCGGCGGTGGCCGAAGGAGCTCGACCTGCCGCTGGGCGCGGCGTATACTCCGCCGGCGGATAATCGCGAAAAGACCGCGGGGCGGGCGATCGGCGGGATCAAGACGGCGCGGATCCGGATCGGAAAGATCGAGAAGACGATGGCGGTGAGCGGGGTGGAGAAGGCGGCGGTGTTTGAGCTCGCGGTACCGGAGGGACCGGCGGAGTTGCAGACGTGGCTGGTGTCGGAAGACGGCAGCGAGCGGGGCGCGTATTTTGTGTATGCGACGCGGGTGGGGCGGTAGGGGGATGCGGCGGATGCTGTTGCTGGCGGGGTTGGGCGCACTGGCATCGTGCAAACAGCGCTACTACACGGCGCAGGGCAAGAGCGGCAACGAGAAGCGCGACCGGCTTGTGGAGCAGCTCCGGAAAGGGCGCGAGGAGCAGGAAAAGGCCAAGGCACAGTACCAAGCGACGCTGGCGGCCTTGCAGGCGGCGCCGGACAAGTCGCCCGGGAAGCCGGACGAGCTATACACGAAATTCAAACAAGAGGTCGGCGCAACGGCAAGGCGAGCGAAAACCGTCAGCGACCAGATCGCGGCGATCGAGCAGGCTTCCGGGGATATGTTCGCCGAGTGGGAGCGCGAACTGGCCGCGATGCACAACGGAGAGTTGAAGAACAAGAGCATCATTCTGGTGCGAAAGACGCGGGAGCAGTGCGGGGCGCTGATCGGGCAGATGAAGGCTGTGGAAGCGAAGGCGCAGACAGTGCTGAAGGAGTTCGAGGATCAGGTGTTGTTTCTCGAGCACAACATGGATGGCGAGGCGGTTTCCTCCGTGCGGACGAAGGCCAACAGCATGGATGCCGAGGTGAAGAGCCTGGCGGGCGACATCGAAGCGTCGACGCGAGAGGCGGACGCGTTTATCGCGTCGCTACCGCGGGGTTCTTAGAGGGTAGGCGGGCGCCGACGGATTCGCGCCAGGCGCGGAGTTTGGCGTGGAGTTCGGCGGCTTTGGCCGGGTCGGACTTGGCGAGGTCGCGGGCTTCGGCGGGGTCGGACTTGAGGTTGTAGAGCTCGAGGCGGCCGTCCTCAAAGTACTCGAGGAGCTTCCAATCGCCGGAGCGTACCATGGAGACCGGGGTGGTGGTGGCGTAGTAGTGCGGGTAGTGGAAGAAGAAGTCGCGGGCGGGGAGCGCGGCGCGGGGAGCGCGGAGGACGGGGACGAGGGAGGCGCCGTCGTGCTTGTCGGCGGGGATGCCGGCGATCTCGAGGAGCGTCGAGAAGAAGTCGGTGGAGATGACGGGGACATCGCTGACGGCGCCGGGGCGGGTGACGCCGGGCCAGCGAATGAGGAAGGGGACGCGGATGCCGCCCTCGTAGAGCGAGCCTTTGCCGGAGCGGAGAGGATGGTTGGTAGTGACGGTCATGCCGCCGTTCTTTTCGGTGTAGCCGCCGTTGTCGGAGAAGAAGACGACGACGGTGTTTTCAGCGAGACCGCGCTTTTCGAGGTGCTGCATGAGGCGGCCGAAGTTCTCGCTGAGGGTGCGGATCATGCCGGCGTACTTCGGGTTTTGGTGCTTGTATTCGGGCTTCCGTTTTTTGGCGAAGTAGGCTTCGAGTTCGGGCTTGCACTCGATGGGGGTGTGGGGGTTGTGGAACCAGAGATTGAGGAAGAAGGGGTCGTTGCCGCAGGCGTCGATGGAGCGGATGGCGGCGTCAGTGAACTGGTCGGTGAGGTAGTCGCCGGGCTTGCCGGGCGGGAGGCCGGGGATGAAGCGAAATTCGGAGTTGTTCCACATGCCCTTGTACGGGTAGAAGAACGTCTTCGGGGCGCCCCAGTGGGTGCCGCCGA
>CAYMTH010000373.1:0-5712 GCA_964393235.1 uncultured Solibacteraceae bacterium
GAGCGGAGCCGCGCGGACAGGAGCGGTCCCCGCAGCGGGCGCCGGACCGGGCGCCGAAGCAGGACCGGAGTCCGAAAGAACAGTAAAGGCGATTAGCCGAGGATGAGCCGTTCGACGTCGGCGGCCGAGCCGTCGCGGACCCAGGGGTCGAGCTGCGCCACATCCTTCAACTGCTGGCCGCGGCGGCGGGGCACCTCGACGAAGGCGCAGGCGAAGTCCTCGAGGGCGGTCATGTCGCCCCAGAGGCGTTCGAACTGCGCGACCGGGAAGATGTCCTCCTGTCCGCGGCCCCAGCGCTTCTTCACTTCCTTGATGGTGATGTAGCTGGGCATGCGGTGGGCCATGCGGCGTACGGCGGCATTGACGGCGGCGTCATCGGCGAGGGCGGCGCGGGTGAGGCCGAAGGTTTCGAGCAGCGCGTCGATGGTGATCCAGTAGCTGCCGGTGTTGTAGAAGCGCAGGGCGAATTCGACGCGTTCGTCGGGCAGGCAGAGGCCCTCGACGAGGCGCGGGCGGCCGTTGACGAGGGCGAGCCCGCCGCCGTGATCGTCGTACTGGCGGCCGATGACTTCGACGGTCATGGCGGCGCCGGAGGCGATGTGCTGGCCGAGCAGTTCGGGCGCGGCGGTTGCGCCGAGCGTATCGATGTTGTGCAAGAAGAGGTATTCGAGGGAGGGGTTTTCCTCGAGCATCCGCAGCAGCACGCCGTTGCGGAGGAGGTTCGGGAGTTCGTACCAGTGGCCGACGGGGTGGACGCACTGGGAGGGAAGGTTTTCGACGTAGTCGCTGGCTTCGCCCATCTGGCGGACCCAGTTGAGGAGGCTGGCGCGGCCGGAGTCGCGCACCTTCTGCTTCTGGGCGTCGAGCTGCTGCTGGGGCAGGACCTCCCACAGATAGCGGAGGTCGGCGACGGTGGGGATCAAGCGGAGGCCGATGGAGCGGCCGGGCGAGACGCGGGCGCCGGAGGCGGCGATGGGGGCGTAGGTGAGGTAGCTGGTGGTGACGACGTGGGGGACGCCGGCCTGCGCGGCTTTGCGGCTCTGGATGTCGAGGAAACTGGAATACTCGCTGCCGAAGCGGTGGAAGGGGTGGAGGGCTTTGACGACGCCGGCGCCCTTGGTCCAGCGGCTGCCGACGCCGCCGGCCATGGTGACCATGGCGAGCTTGCCGGCCTGGAGCGCGGCGCGGCCGAGGGCGGCGTGGGCGTCACCGGCGGGGGCGACGTGTTCGGGGCGGACGTCCTCGATGACGGTATTGGCGGGGAGGCGATTCTGGGCGAGGCCGATGCGGCCGGCGCGGTAGTCGGCGCGGAGCTGTTCGTGGGCCGCGGCGTCGAAGCCGTTGGCTTCGAGCAGGGCGCGCAGGTCGGCGACGGCGTCGCCGGCGGCGGCGGTTTCGCGGGGGACCATGCGGTCGAAGAGGGCGTCGGTCTGGTCGCGGTGGGTCTGGGCGAAGCGGGTGAGCTCGGCGCGGCGCTCGGCGGTGAGGAGGCGGGTTTCCTTGCGGAGGTCGGAGGGCGCGCGGAAGAGGTAGTAGGGGACGCTGAGGAGGGCGTCGGCGCCCTGGCGCAGCTCGGCGGTGGTGCCGTTTTCGTTGACGGCGAAGTCGTAGACGACGGGCTCGACGGCGAAGGGGAAGCTCGTCTGCATGGCCTGTTTGGCGGTGGCCAGGATCTGCGGCATGCGTTCGAGCGCTTCGGGTTTCGCGGCCGGGTCGAAGACGAAGCCCATGCCGCCGCCGCTCATGCCGCCGAGCATCCAGAAGCCCCAGAAGCGGTCGCCGAAGTGGCGGCGGCATTCGCGGATGAGGGTTTCGGTATAGGCGTTGCCGGCCCAGGGGATGATGTCCTGGATGGGGCCGTCGTAATTGGCCTGGGTGAGCGCGCCGAGGCGGCGGATGTCGCCGGCGCGGAGTGCATCGGCGAGTTCGTCGAGCAGGCGGATGGCCTGCTGGCGGCCCTGCCACTCCTTGCCGCTGCGGAGCAGGTAGCGCTCCGTGCACATTTCGAGAATCGGGCCGACGTCCTGGCTCATACCGCCGTGGACGAGGACAAGCGAAGCTTCGAGGGCGCGGCGGGCGGCGGCGGGCACGTCGTCCATCAGGCGGTGGCGGGGCAGCAGGCGGCCGCGGCTGACGCCGTGTTCGGGATCACCTTCGCGCGCCTCTTCGGCGGCGATGAGCTTGATGCCGGGCCAGACGCCGCCGGAGTCCTGCCAGCCGCCGCCGGACCCGCCGAGCCACTCGCCGAGGATGGCGCGGGCGGCGACGATGCGGCGGTCCTCTTCCTCGAGCGGACCGGTGAGCGAACGGATCTGGCGCGTGGCGCGCATGCAGAGCGCGATGAGGCAGGCGAGGAGGTTGGTGCTGACGGCGAAGCGGCTGCCCTTGGGAATGTCGTTGACCTGGCTGACGATCTCAATGCCGCAGCCGGGGCGGCCGGTGAGTCTTTCGAGCAGGGCGGGGAGCGACTGGCCGGAGCCCTCGAGGCCGCCGGGCACGAGGCCGGAGGCGATGACGGCGGCCTTCAGCAGGCCGAGGTAATCGCGGGCGAAATCGAAGAGTTCTTCGAGCGAGGCGACGTCGGCGGAGGCGCCGAGATCGACGGAGACGAGGCGGAGGACCGGCTCGTCGATGACGCGGAGGAAGCTTTCGACGGGCGGGCGCGGGGTGCGGCCGGCGCCGCGGACGGCGAGGTCGACGGAGATGTTGATGACACGCGCGCCTTCCGGGTAGTCCATGGCCAGGAAGAAGATGTCGGACCAGGCGGAGTGGGTGAGGTCCATGCGGACGGGCGTGGTTTCGTGCAGGACCGGGAAGGGGTTGGGCGCGGTGAGTTCGGGGGCGAGGCGGAGCGGGTAGTCGGCGAGGTGGCCGGTGCGGAACATCCACTGATTGCCGGGGAAGCGGCGGACACTCTGGCGGACCTGGTCGGCGAGGGTCTGGAAGGCGAGGCCGCGATAGGCGTTGGCGAGCGCGGAGCTGAGGGCGGGGCTGGGGCCGTTTTGTTCCTGCGCGGCGAGCAGTTCGCTGACAGCCTGATCGAAGCGGCGGGCGCGGATATGTTCGATGGACGAATAGGGAATGAGCGCGGCGCCGGGGGCCGACTGGGCGAGGTGGAAACGGTGGAGCGTCGAGAGAAAGACGAGGGCGCGGACGCGGTCGTAGAGATTGGTCGATTCGCGGCGGAAGGCGTCGAGGCGGGCGGCTTCGGCGATCAGCTCGGCGGGGGTGCGGCCGTCGGCCCAGGCTTCGAAGGGAAGATTGCGGACGGCCGGATCGGGACTGGTGATCCGCTCGAGGAGCTTCATCGCGCGGTGAGCTCCAGCATCATGGCGAGGATCTCCTCGCGATCCGGGCCGCGCAGGGCGAGGGCGAGCTGGGCCTGCAGCAGGCCGTACTTGGAGCCGATGTCGAAGCGGCGGCCGGGCAGGACGGCGGCGAGGTAGCGCTCGCGGCGGGCGAGGGCCTGCAGGGCGTCGGAGAGCGTGGTGCGGCCACCGGGTTCGGAGAGGCGCTCGTCGAGAATGCGCATGAGGCCGGGCGTGAACAGGTGGATGCCGAAGAAGCAGAGGTACTGGCCCTGGCGCAGGCCGGCGGCGGTGAGGGAGCGTTCGGCTTCGGTGGGCGTGGGCTTTTCGAGGACGGTATCGACCTGGTAGAGACGGTTGCCGAGCGCGGCGCCGCCGACCGCGCCGAAGTAGGGCAGCAGGCCTTCGCGCGTGGGCGAGACGGCGCTAACGCTGCAGCCTTCGGCGGCGTGGATGCGAATGAGTTCTGCCGTGAGGGTGCTCATTTCCCCGGCGTCGGGCAGGTAGAAGTGGTCGCCGACGAGGTGGAGAAACGCGCCGCCGGCGGTGAAGTCGCGCGCGCGCCAGATGGCGTCGGCGTAGCCGCGGGGCGACGGCTGTTCGATGAACGTGACGCGGCGTCCGGCGCCAGCGAAGAGGCTCTGAAAGCGGGCCGTGTCGCCGGCGGGAATGACCACGCCGATCTCGTCGACCGAGTCGGCGAGGAGCTCCAGCAGAAAGTCGCCGATGGTGGGACGGCGGTTGTCGGGCGTCGCCAGCGTCTGGTGCAGCAGATGCTGCTGCCCCGGTCCGGCGGCCGTGATCACGGCTTTCAGTTTCATCTACCCTGCCATTGTACCCGTCCGGCGGGTAGGCCTACTTGGCGCGGGCGCGGGACTTGGCGGGCTGGATGAGCGAGAGGAGCGTGGCCACCTGACTGTGTTCTTCAATGGGGTGGCGCATCGGCAGCGTGAGGTTCACGCGGTACTGGTTGCGGCGGCCCACTTTGTTCGATTCCAGGTAGCCCTCTTCGATCAGATCGGCGACGATGCGCTGCGCGGCGCGTTCGGTGATGCCGACGCGTTCGGCGACGTCGCGGAGGCGCGCCTCGGGGTCGGCGGCGATGCACAGCAACACGTGGCCGTAATTGGTGAGGAATGTCCAGCGATCCCCAGGCATCGGTATCATCATACGCGCCACAATGTACGTCTTGCAATACATGACTTCCATAGCGTATATTAAAAGTCGGGGATGGACCTTTCGTCCCCGCAATCCACCCAGGAGCCACACCCATGTCCACCCTCTCTCTTCCCGTGGAAACGGCCGTCAACCAGCGGGCCGCCTCCACTCTCATCACGGTTGCCCACGGCGACGGCATCGGACCGGAGATCATGTCCGCGGCGCTGCGCGTACTGCGCGAAGCGGGCGCGAAGCTCGACGTCGAGACGATCGAGATCGGCGAGGCGGTTTACCGGCGGGGAGTCAGCGCCGGGATCGAGTCGGCTTCGTGGGACTCGCTGCGGCGGACCGGGGTGTTTTTCAAGGCGCCGATCACGACGCCACAGGGCGGGGGCTTCAAGAGCCTGAACGTGACGGTGCGGAAGACGCTGGGCCTGTACGCGAACGTGCGGCCGACGGTGGCGTACCACCCGTTCGTGCGCACGCGGCACCCGGAGATGGACGTGGTGATCGTGCGGGAGAACGAGGAGGACCTGTACGCCGGGATTGAGCACCGGCAGACGGACCAGGTCTATCAGTGCCTGAAGCTGATCACGCGGCCGGGGTCGGAGAAGATCGTGCGGTACGCGTTCGAGTACGCGCGGCGGAACGGGCGGAAGAAGGTGAGCTGCTTCACCAAGGACAACATCATGAAGATGACGGATGGGCTGTTCCATCAGGTCTTCAACGAGATCGGCGCGGAGTATCCGGAGATCGAGCAGGAGCACAAGATCATCGACATCGGCACGGCGCTGCTGGCGGACCGGCCGGAGGCGTTCGACGTGATCGTGACGCCGAACCTGTACGGGGACATTCTGTCGGACGTGGCGGCGCAGATCGCGGGGTCGGTGGGGCTGGCGGGATCGGCGAACATCGGCGACCGGATCGCGATGTTCGAGGCGATTCACGGCTCGGCGCCGGACATCGCGGGGAAGGGCGTGGCGAATCCGTCGGGGCTTATCCACGCGGGCGTGATGATGCTGGTGCACCTGGGGCAGCCGGAGGCGGCGACGGCGGTGCACAACGCGCTGCTGCGGACGCTGGAGGACGGGATCCACACGCCCGACGTCTACGACCCGGCGCAATCGGTGAAGCGGGCGACGACGGACGAGTTCACGGCGGCGGTGATCGAGCGGCTGGGCCAGCGGCCGTCGCGGCTGAAGGCGGTGCAGTACGCCGCCGCGACGCCGGCGCCCGCGCGGCCCTA
>CAYMTH010000374.1:0-5710 GCA_964393235.1 uncultured Solibacteraceae bacterium
GAAGGCCGTCGGGAGGGATCAGGCCGGTGAGCGTGACGCCATCGACAAACTCCATGACCAGATAGTCGACATCGGCATCGGTTCCGATGTCGTGGAGGGTCACGATGCCGGGATCGTTGAGGGCCGAAACCGCTTTCGCTTCCAGAAGGAAGCGCCGCCGGGAGTTCTCGTCGATCAGATCCTTGGTCAGGAGCTTAATGGCGACGACACGGTCCAGACGCAGATCTTTCGCCTTATAGACCGAACCCATACCGCCACGGCCTACCTCTTCGAGCAGCAGGTAGTTTCCCAGCTTACGCCCCGTCATGCGATCTTTTCTTAGTTGCCGGGCTCCACTTCGATTTCCGGATCAATGACAGGTCCGCCGTCGGCGCTCGAATCGTACTTATAGAGCCCGCAGCCGCTACGGTCGGACGTGGTGCACGTGACGGAAATGACACAGATCCGGGCAGCTCCCGTCTCGGTGCTGGAAAAGCTCCGCTTGCCGTTCTGGCAGGGGGTTCTGCCTTTGAACTCCGCCCGCCAGTTATTGGAAGCGGCCGACCAAATGACGCGCCCCCCGGGGGTCGTCCTGGCCCGGCCTATGTTGGCACCGTTGCGGGTAAGCGTCACCCGCACTTCCGCGGGTTGTCCGAAGACGGCAAAGACAAGGAAGGCAAGTACTAACTTCCTGGGGGAAAAGCGAATTCCGCTGACGGCCATGGAGAGAGCTCCTGTCGTTATTTCGGCTAACAGCCGACGAATCCACAAAGATGCACGCGGCGAGTACATGGGCGCGTACATAGAGTGCAGATTGGGTTTGGATCGCCCAAGTATACACCTGTTTTACAAAATGAATACAAGAAACACATTAGGCTGCCAGGAAGTATTCCCGATGGCCGGGCGCACCGCCGCACCGCGTCGTATCTAGCGTGCGCAGTCGAACACGCAAGATTCCATGCGGCGACGCCGGGCGCGGGCCTCGGCGATGCGCCATTGGGGGCTCAGGGCGAGCATTGGGATCACGATCGCTACAAACAGAGCGACGAACACCGCGACAAATACCGCAATATTCACTGGATGACTCCTACCTTCACTCTACTCCGATCGCAGGGGCGGGAGGGGCACGCTCAGTTTACCCGACCAGTCGACCAGGCGCTGCCACTCGCCGGGGCCGAGAGGGATGCCGGTTTCGCGGCGCTGCTTCTCGAAACGGGATTCGGGTTCGCCGGCGATGAGCACCTCGTCAAAACCGGCGCCGGGGGCGGCGCTGTGGAGATAGTTCGTCAGTTTGTCCATGCGGTTGGCGAACGGTTCGGCGCCGACGAAGCGGGCCGGATCGATGGCCAGGAAGGAATGGCTGACGCCCATCGGCCGGTCCTTCACGCGGAGGCCGCCGACTTCCGTGCTCATCGCGCCGCCACCGAGAATCGCGCAGAGAATCTCCACCATCACCGCGAGGCCCGTACCTTTATAGCCGCCGAGGGGCATGATGAGGCCGTGGAAGGCTTCGTCGGTCGAGGTGGTGGGACGGCCTTCCTTGTCCATCGCCCAGCCGGACGGGATCTCCGCCTGTTTGTTGTGATAGGCCTTGAAAATCCGGTTGGCGGCCACCGTCGTCGTCGCCATGTCGAGCAGCCAGCTGGTCTCCTCCGGACCGGGCACCGACATACAGATGGGGTTCGTGCCGAGACGCGGTTCCTTGGCCTGGAACGGCGGCACGATCGGCGACGCGTTGCAGAAGGCGAAGCCGATGAGGCCCTGCGCCGAAATGCGGCGGCCCCAATAGGCGGCGGCGCCGAAATGGTTGGCGTCGCGGGCCACGACGAAGGCGATGCCGTACTGTTTGGCAAGGCGGATGGCGTGATCGCAGCAGATGGCCGAGGTCACCGCGCCAAGGCCGTTGGCGGCGTTGTAGTGCATGGTCGCGCCGCCTTCGCTGATGGGTTCGCCGTCCTGGCTGCCGTCGATGAGCCCGGAACTCAGCTGCTCGACGTAGTAGGGCAACAACTGCATGCCGTGGGAGTCGACGCCGCGCAGGTTGCCGAAGATGAGATTCGAGGCGACCAGCGCCGCGCGGTGCGGGGCGACGCCCACGCCTTCGAGCAGACGCCGGGCGAAGTCTTCGAGCAGAGCGGGATCGACAACAAAGAAATTTTCAGCCATGTTTCGCCGCCAGGTGTTCCGCGATCGCGAGGAGGAGGGACTGCTCCTCGTCCGTAAACGTCCGTTCGGCGCGGTTGGCGATGCCGAACGCGCCGGCCGCCTTCCCTGCCCTGCGCATGGGCACGACGATGGCTCCTTCGAGCCCCGTCGCTCTCGCGCCGGGGCGGACGTCGCCGGAGGTGTCCGTCTGGATGTTGCAGGCGGTGACGGGGAGGTCCCGCTCGACGGCGAGGCCGGCCATCCCTTTGCCTACGGGCACGGTGCGGACCGTCTGGATGACGAACTCCGGAATGCCGGCGGAGGCGGCTTTCAGGTGCAGCACGCCGTCGGCTTCGAGGAGGTGGACGGTGCCGCTGTCGGCGGCGAAGTGGCGGAGCGTGGCGGCAAGCGCCTCGTCGAGCGTGGCCGCCGCGAGGATGGATTCGGGAATCGCTGGCATTACTTGGCGTTCTTCTTCAGGTTCGGGAAGAGGAGGTTCTGGACCTCGGTCTTGCTGAGATCGGCTTTGGTGATGACGTGGGCGGAGAGGTCGATGCGCTTGGGCGGCGTCTGGCCGTTGAGCTTGTCGACGATGGTCTTGACGGCGTCGTGGCCCATGCGGAACGGGTCCTGGACGACCATGGCGGCGATGACGCCGCCCTTGAGATCTTCGACCATGCCTTCGCTCGAATCGAAAGCGACGAGCTGGATCTTGCCGGCGAGGGAGCGGGATTTCAAAGCCAGCGACGCGCCGACGCTGGAGGGTTCCGAAGACGCGAAGATACCGTCAAGGTCTGGGTGGGCGGTGAGGATGTTTTCCGTGGCGGCCATGGCTTTGGAACGGTCCGACTGGCCGAACTGGCTGGCGACGATGCGGATGCCGGGGAACTCGGCTTTGATCACGTCCTCAAAGCCGCGTTCGCGGTCCATGGTGGAGCCGGAGCCGGGGGCGTGCATGACCATGGCGACCTTGCCGTTGCCGTTGAGCAGGCGGGCGAGGGCGCGCCCGGCCATCTGGCCGGCCTCGTAGTTATTGGTGGCGAGGAAGCTCATGTAGTTCTCCGAGTCGAGCCCGGAGTCGAAGACGGTGAGCGGGATGCCGGCCTGGGCGGCGCGGTCGACAGCGCCGACGAGGGCTTTGCGTTCGCTGGCGGCGAGGGCGATGCCGTCGACGCGGCGGGAGATGAAGGAGTCGACGATCTGGATCTGGCGGGGGTACTCGGTTTCCGAGGCGGGACCGTTCCATTCGACCTGGACGCCGTACTCTTCGCCGGCGGCCATGGCGCCGGCCTGGACGGAGAGCCAGAAGAGGTGGGAGGTCGCCTTGGGGACGACGGCGATCACCTTTTTCGTATTTTTCTGGCAGCCGGCGAGGGCGAGGCATGCCACGAGGAGGGCGGCGGCGATTCTCATTGAGCGCACCAGCCGCCGTCGATCAGGATGTCGGTACCGGTGATGAAGCCGGCGTCTTCCGAGCAGATATAGCGGACGAGTTTGCCGATCTCTTCGACCTTGCCCCAGCGTCCGACAGGGATATTGGAGACGAATTTGGCGTTGAGTTCGGGGTTGTTGATGAGGGGAAGATTCATTTCGGTGGCGAAGGGTCCGGGGGAGATGCCGACGACGGTGACGCCTTCGGTGGCGAGTTCGAGGGCGAGGGCGCGGGTGAAGCCGAGCAGGGCGGCTTTGGAGGTGGAATATGCCGTGCGGCCGGGGAGCGAGATGTGGCTCATGATGGACGTCATATTGACGATGCGGCCATAGCCTTTGCCTTTCATGTGCGGGACGAAGGCGCGGCAGAGGAGGAAGACGCTGGTGACGTTGGTGTCGTTGACGCGGCGCCATTCGTCGAGAGTGAACTCGTGGACGTTCTTGCGGATGTTGATGCCGGCGTTGTTGATCAGGATGTCGACGCCGCCGAAGCGGGCGAGGACTTCGTCGCGGAGCTTGTCGACGGCGGCTTCGTCGGTGACGTCGGTTTTGTAGCAGGCGGCCTGGGCGCCGAGGGCTTCGATCTGCGCGGCGACTTCAGCCATAGCGACTTCGTCGCGCGCGGCGAGGGCGATGTTGACGCCTTCGGCGGCGAGGGCAAGCGCCATGGCTTTGCCGAGACCGCGGGAGCCGCCGGTGATGACGGCGGTTTTTCCGGAGAGAAATTCGCTCATAAGGTTTTTAGAATCTGTTGTGACGGGACTGGCGCATGGCCTCGAGGATGGCGTCGGCGACTTCGAGGGGGCGGTCGACGTTTTCGAGGCTGATGGTGCCGGATTCGCCGATGGCTTCGACGGCGATGTTGCCGATGCCGACGAGGCGCTGAGGACGATGTTGCGTTGGGTTTTACTGACGAGACCGTCCTCGTAACGGAGGATGCCCTGGGCGAGGGTAAGGCGGCGGGCGTTCAGGCGGACGTGTTTGAGGGAGGCCCAGATATCGATGGCGAAGGGGAGGGCGAGGAGGGCCCAGAGTTCGGGGGGCTGGAAGTCGCGGGTTTGGAGGAAGACGACGATGCCGATGAGCAGGAGTCCGCTCAAAACGTACCAAAGGATGATGCCCTTAACGGAGGGTCGGATGACAAGGTCGGCCATGTATTTAGTGTGACGGATTCGCCCGGGTGATTACGCGTATTGTACAGCAGGGCTGCCGTATGATTGTGATTGGAGGTTGTATGAAACACCGAGTGACCCGGATTGCGTTGGGGCTGGCGCTGAGCGCGCCGCTGATGTGGGCGGATTTCCGCTACGACCAGACGTCGAAGATGACGGGTGGCGCCATGATGGCGATGATGAAGCTGGCGGCGAAGTTCAGCAAGGGCGCGTTGGACCCGGTGAACTCGACGATTGCGGTGAAGGGGAACCGGATGGTGATGAACAACGGGAAGACCGCCACCGTTTGGGACATCGACAAAGAGACGTTCACCGAGATCAATTTCGAGAAGAAGGAGTACTCGGTGACAACGTTCGCCGAGATGCGGGCGTTCCTGGGGAAGGCGACGAAGGGCGTGCAGGACACGAATGCGACGATGGAAATCGACGTGAAGGAAACGGGCAAGACGGAGACGATCGGCGGGTTTCCGGCGCGTGAATTCCTGATGACGATGAAGTTCGAATCGACGAATCCGCAGACGGGCCAGAAGGGCGAGATGCGGATGGAGATGAGCAACTGGATCACGCCGAAGTTGCCGGGCTATCAGGAAGTGGCGGAATTCCATAAGCGCATGGCCGCGAAGATGGACATGGGCGCGATGTTTGGCGGGATGAGCCAGGCCGGGATGGGCAAGGGCATGGCGGCGGCGGCGAAGAAGATGGCGGAGATGGACGGGGTGCCGGTGCTGCAGATCATGCGGATGATGCCGACCGATCCGGAGCAGATCAAGCAGATGGAAGAGATGCAGAAGACGCAGGCGGCGCAGGGCGACGCGCAGGTTCCCTCGGCGGGGCAGGCGGCCGGTGACGCGGCCGGCCAGGCGGCGGCGGGCGCGGTGGCCGGACGGCTGGGCCGGTTGGGCGGGCTGGGCTCGTCCGGACTCGGCGGGCTGGGCGGACTGCGGCGGAAGAAGAAGGAGGAGGCTCCGGCTCCGGCGCCAGAA
>CAYMTH010000375.1:0-5704 GCA_964393235.1 uncultured Solibacteraceae bacterium
CCCGGACGACCTAGCATATCAGATCAAGAAATTCCAGGCAGGAATCGTCGCACTCGCCTCGCATACTCCCGGTAAGCCTCCCCAAACCGCTCCTCCAGGTATCTCTCCTCGATCGGCGCTCGCGCCGCCAGCAACCCGAAGCACAACACCGTCGCCCCCGCCAGCCACCAACTCCCCTGCAAAAAAGCTAGCGAAATCCCCGCCCCCAGCAGCCCCGTATACATCGGGTGCCGCACCCACCGGTACGGCCCCGCCACCACCAATCGCGCCTCCCGCCGCACCTCCACCGTGTCCGTCAGGTTCCGCCCCAGCGTCACAAACATCCAGCACAGCCAACCCGCCCAGAACGCGAACGCCCCCACCGCCGCCCATTGCACCCCCGTTCTCCAGGGCGAGTCCCCCCGGAACGCCACTACTCCCGCCGCCACCAGCCCCAGCCCCGCCAGCCGGATCCCCACCAGTAACCCCCACCCCTCCTTCCGCCTGTCCAGCCGGTCCCCGCCTCGCGCCGCTCGTGCCCGGTGGTAAACCGCCACTCCGAGCAACACCGCGAACAGCAACCTGGTGACCGTGTATACCATCTGCCTTAACTACAGTTAAATCGCGCAAAGCCAAAGAAGCAACGCCAATTAGATGACAGGTTTGCCCCAAACTGATAAGTTGAAGGGGAAACACCACGTTTAAGGCGTGGCCTGCTCCGTATTTCAACGTGATTTCGTCTTTTTTTCGCCGATTTTCCCGCGCCTCTGTGCTAGTGTGGTCACTAGCAACCGCGTTGGCCTGTGCGGCGGAATCCCCCATCCGCTACGAATCCAGCGTGGACGCGATGGGCTCTACTTTCTCGATCGCCGCCTTCGGCACGGACCGCTCGAATCTGACCGCGACTGTCGAATCGGCGCTCGAAGAGGCTCGCCGCCTGGACCGGATGCTTTCTAACTACCGGCCGGATAGCGAATGGAGCGCCGTCAACAAGAATGCCGCCCAGGGCGTTACCGTCAGCCAGGAGCTTTTCGACCTGCTCGCGGCCTGCGTCCGCTACAGCCAGCTCAGCGAAGGCGCCTTCGATATCACCGTCGGCCCGCTAATGCGCGTTTGGGGCTTCTACAAGGGGTCCGGCCGCATGCCCCACCGCGCCGAAGTCCGCACCGCCCTCGCCCGCATCGGCTACCAGAACATCGACTTGCAACCCGCTACCCGTACAGTTCGCTTCCGCAAATCCGGCCTTGAGATGGACCCCGGCGGCATCGGCAAAGGCTACGCCGTCGACCGCATGGCCGCCATCCTCCGCGCCGGCGGCGTCAACGCGGCACTCATCAACGCCGGCGGCTCCTCCATGTACGGCATCGGCAATCCCCCCGACGAGCCCCGCGGCTGGAAAGTCGTCATCCGCGACCCCAAACACGTCGAAAAACACGTCACCGAACTCTTTCTCAAAAATCAGTCCATGTCCACCTCCGGGAACTACGAAAAGTTCTTCCAGGTCGGCAAGCGGATCTACTCCCACATCATGGACCCCCGCACCGGCTACCCGGCGCAGGGTATGTTCTCTGTCTCCGTTATCGCGCCCCGTTGCCTGGACTCCGAGGCGTGGACCAAACCAACTTATATCAACGGCCGCCAGTGGGCGGCCAACCATTTACCGACCGGTTTTCGCGCCTTTCTTTGCGAAGACCGGGGGGAGGCCAAATGCGCGTGGCTCCAATGAGCTCCCGTTTTCTTGATGCTTGCCGCCGTCGTCCCACCGACGTCCGCCCCGTCTGGTTCATGCGCCAGGCCGGCCGGTACCTCAAACCGTACCGCGAAATCCGCGCCAAGCACACGATCCTCGAGATCTGCAAACGTCCCGATCTCGCCTCGGCCGTCACCCTCCAACCCGTCGAAATCCTCGACGTCGACGCCGCCATCATCTTCGCCGACCTCCTCCTCCCCGTCGAGCCCATGGGCCTCAAACTTGAGTTCCGTGCCGGCGAAGGTCCCCACATCGAAAATCCCGTTCGCGACTCCAACGACGTCGACTCGCTCTCCATCTCCAACACCGACGAACTCGGCTACGTCGGCGAGTCCATCCAACTCGTCACCCGCGCCCTCGCCGGCAAAGTCCCCGTCATCGGTTTCACCGGCGCCCCCTTCACCCTCGCCTCCTACATGATCGAGGGCGGCCCGTCCAAGAACTTCCTCCACACCAAGCGCCTCATGTACTCCGACGAAACCCTCTGGCGCCGCCTCATGGGCAAAATCGTCGACGTCCTCGGCCCGTTCGCCATCATGCAGGTCGCCTCCGGCGCCCGCGCCATTCAGGTTTTCGATTCCTGGGTCGGCGCCCTCTCTCCCGACGACTACGTCCGCTACGTCGCGCCCTACTCCCGCGCCCTCATCGAGCGCATCCGCTCCACCGGCGTCCCCGTCATCCACTTCGGCACCGGCGCCGCCGGCTTCTTCCGCGAACTCCACGCCGCCGGCGGCGACGTCATGGGCGTCGACTGGCGCGTCAATATCGATCAGGCCTGGATGGACATCTCCTATCGCTCCGCCGTCCAGGGCAACCTCGATCCCGTCGCCCTCTTCGCCCCCCTCCCCGAACTCAAAGCGAAGATCCACGAACTCCTCAAGCGCACCGGCACCCGTCCCGGCCACATCTTCAACCTCGGCCACGGCATCCTGCCCGAAACGCCTGTTGAAAACGTCAAAGCCGCCGTCCAGATCGTTCGCGACTTCCGCCACTAGCCCGAAAAGGACCCCATGCCTTCCCACGTCGTCATCGGCGGCGGCATCACCGGTCTCGCCGCCTGCTGGTACCTCGCCAAGGCGGGCCACCGCCCCCTTCTCATCGAGAAGGAACCCCGCGTCGGCGGCGTCATCCGCACCGACCACGTCGAAGGCTGCCTCGTCGAAGGCGGCCCCGACTCCTTCCTCGCGGCCAAGCCCGCCGCCATGGAGCTCATCCGCGAGCTCGGTCTCGAAAACGACGTCATCTCCTCCAACGACGAACAGCGCGTCACCTGCATCGTCAAAGACGGCCGCCTCCTACCCATGCCCGACGGGCTCATGATGATGGTCCCCACCAAAATCATGCCCATGGTGAAAACCCCCCTCTTCTCCTGGGCCACCAAGATCCGCATGGGCCTCGAGTACTTCCGGTCGCCCAACCCCAATCCCCCCGAACGCTCCGTCGCCCAGCTCGTCCGCGAACACTACGGCCAGGAAGCCGTCGACTATCTCGCCGAACCCCTCCTCGCCGGCGTCTACGGCGGCGATCCCGAACACCTCTCCGCCGATGCCGTCCTCGAAATGTTCGTGTCGATGGAGAAAAAGTACGGCTCGCTCACCAAAGGCACCCTCGCCGCCCGCGCCGAGCGCATGAAGCAGTCCAAGGGCGGTCCCCCCGCCCCGCTCTTCCGCACCCTCAAAGGCGGCATGGAGCAGCTCACCAACGCCATCCTCGTTCAGCTCGCCGGCAAAATGGACCGCTACCAGGACGAGGTCTCCGCCATCCGCAAATCGAACTTCGGCTACGAACTCCAGCTCCGCAAGGACAAGGTCTATGCCGACCACGTCTTCGTCTGCTGCCCCGCCCCCGCGGCCGGCAGCATCCTCGAACCGGTCGATCCCGCCCTCGCCGCCCTCCTGTCGGCCGTCAAGTACAACTCCTCGGTCACCCTCGCCCTCGGCTACGAACAGGCCGATGTCGAAGGCAAGATCACCGGCCACGGCTTCCTCGTGCCCAAGGTCGAACGCAAGCGCATGGCCGCCTGCACCTACGTCAAGCACAAGTTCAACCACCGCGTCCCTCCTGCCAAAGCCGTCCTCCGCTGCTTCCTCGGCCACTCCGCCTACGACGTCCCCGAAGCCGATCTCATCCGCGACTGCCGCGCCGAGCTCGAGTCTCTCATCGGTCTCAAAGCCGTCCCGCTCTTCACCCGCGTCTCCCGCTGGAACGGCGCCATGGCCCAGTACGGCCTCGGTCACAAAGGCCGCGTCGCGCAGATGAAAGAGCTCGCCGCCGCCCACCCCGGCCTCCACCTCGCCGGCAACGCCTACGACGGTATCGGCATCCCGGATTGCATCCGCGGCGCCAAAACCGCCGTCGCGTCGCTTACTTAGCCGTCATCCGCCGCCACGCCCCCATCGACCGCCGCAGGTTCTCCTCCCGAGCCCCCGCGATCCCGTAGCACTGCAGCCCCACCGGCCCCTTGTAACCTACCGCCCGGATCTCCCGCAGGAATCCCGACACGTCGTAGCTTCCCCGGTCCAGCGTTTGAATCAGACTTGACCAGTCCCCTTCGGCGTCGCTGCCATTGATCAACACCAGGTCCAGATGCGGCCCCGCCGCCCGCAGCCGTGTCCGCAGGTTTGCCCCGTCCCCGCTCCGCAGCCAGTGGCACAAGTTAAACACGAGCCCGACATTGTTACGCCCCGCCATTTCTCGCAGCCGCAGCCCATCTTCCACCCTCGCCATATAGAACCCATAGTGCGGATACAGCGCCACTCGCAGACCCGCCGCGCCCGCCAGATCCGCCGCCTCCCGGATCAACGCCGCCGCGCGTCCGTCCGCCCCCGCTCTCCCCTTCCCTCGAACTGTAAATGTCACCAGCGCCCCGGTCCCCCGCATCGCCCCGATCGCCTCCGCCAGCCCTGGTTCCAATGCGGGTCGCGCGTCGTCCAGATTCACACCCGTATAGATCCCCATCACCCGCATCCCCGCCGCCCGGTGCGCCAACACGAACTTCTCGGCGTTGCCGGCCCCCGCGAACAGCACTCCCGCATACCCCGTCCGCCGCGCGAGCGCCACCTGCTCTTCCACCGCCAGTTCCCCTCTACCGAGCCCGTTGTCGAACACAAACAGAGGCTCCCCCGCCGCCATCGCCAGCAATAGAATCGGTAGCATCACCCCCGCATCATATCCCGCCCCGCCCCCGACAATTCCCAGGCGACGTGCTACCAAGACTTTCCCGACCTCGCTATCCCCGCCCCCACCCCGATAAATCCCGCCCGCTCAGCTCCTCCGCCAACCCCAACGGCGTTTCCAGCGCCGTAAGGCAGGAGGCCAAAGCTCGCACGCTCACCGTATGTGTCCCCGGTGATCCCGGACCGTACACGACAGTCTGCCCACCCGATCCAAGTGCGTACATCGTAGGTATGACAATAGCGGTTTGTCGCAACGTAACACCGTTTACGTTCACATGCGGATAGACGTAGCAGGGTCCGGTGTCGTACGCTCTCGCGACGAGATTGTATGAGATCACAATGAGGTCGCTGGCCGCCGTCGTCGTGATAGGGAACGTGATGACCGCCACTGTTGACGCCGCAGGTATGTTGATCGTGCTAGTCGCCGGCGCGCTAAAGACCGCCGTTTGTCCAGTCGTTCCGGGAATTCCCTGAGGCCCCATCGGTCCAGCCGGTCCCATAGGTCCAGCGGGCCCGGTCAACCCCGTCTGTCCAGTTAGCCCTTGCGGCCCTGTCGGTCCAATCGGCCCCGCATCGCCCTTCGGACCCTGCGGCCCCACCGCTCCGGTATCACCCTTCAGACCCTGCGGTCCGGCCGGTCCAATCGGCCCGACTTCGCCCTTCAGCCCCTGCGGACCCACGGCTCCCGTCTCACCCTGCAATCCCGCCGGTCCAGTCGGACCCACAGGCCCCGTCGCTCCGGTGTCCCCCTTGGGCCCCATCGGCCCAACCCCCCCTGCCGGTCCCACCTCTCCCGGCA
>CAYMTH010000376.1:0-5688 GCA_964393235.1 uncultured Solibacteraceae bacterium
GACGGCGTCGACGCCTTCGAAGGGCTCGTCCATGAGGAAGAGTTGGGGGCGGTGGAGGAGGGCGGCGGCCATGGCGACGCGTTTGCGCATGCCTTTGGAGAACTCGCCGATGAGTTTGCGGCCGTGGGAGTCCATTTCGAACAGGGCGAGGAGTTCGCGGGTGCGCTCGCGGGTCATTTCGGCGGGTAGGCCGTAGATGCGGCCGGTGAACTCCATGTATTCGTGGGCGGTGAGGTGGTCGAACAGAAGGGTGTCCTCGGGGACGAGGCCGAGCTGGCGTTTGATGGCGACGCCGTCGGCGGGCATGCGGAGGCCGAGGATTTCGATGTCGCCGGAGTTGGGGGTGCTGACGCCCATCAGCATGCGGATGGTGGTGGTTTTGCCGGCGCCGTTGGGGCCGAGGAAGCCGAAGAAGCAGCCGCGGGGGACGGTGAGGGAGAGGCCGTCGACGGCGGCCTTGGCGCCATAGTATTTGCGGAGGTCGCGGACCGCGATGGCAGGGGAAACGACGGGCGGGGGCGGCGGAGGCGGCGCCAGGATCTCGGGGTCCACGTTCTCAGTGTAAGACTTTCGGGGAAGCGGTCGAAGAGGAGTACAGGTTATGTCGACGTCAATGGTAGTTCCCACTCTTCGAGACAAAGCGCTGGCTGGAATCGGCAAGCTGCCCCCGTTCAGCCCGGTGCTGACGAAGCTTCTGGCGAGTCTGGCCAAAGACGACATCATGGTGGCGGAGCTGGCCGACTGGATCGAGAAAGACACGGTGTTGACCGGCAGCGTGATGCGGATGGTGAACTCGGCGGCTTATGGGCGGATGGGCACCGTTTCGAGCGTGCGGCACGCGATCACGATTCTGGGAACGAACCGGCTGCGGAACATCGTGCTGGGGCTATCGGTATGCAACATGATGTCGCAGTTGAAGCTGCCGCCGCGGTGGTCGACCAAGCAGTTCAATCTGCACGCGGTGGCGGTGGCGAACATGGCGGACCTGATCGTGCAGTACACGCCGGTGGAGTACGCCGAGGGGGCTTTTGTGGCCGGGCTGTTGCACGACGTGGGTAAACTGCTACTGGCGGTTTCGTGTCCGGAGGAGTACGGGCATGTGCTGGCGGAGGGGGCGCGGGAGCACGGGGAGCTGCACGAGGTGGAGGTTGCGATGCTCGGGTTTTCGCACGCCGAATTATCGCAGAAGGTGTTGGAGACCTGGAAGCTGCCGATTCCTGTGCAGGTTGCGGCGCGTTACCACCACGATCCGGACGCCGACGCGACGGCGCCGGGCCTGGTGGCGCTGAGCCGGGTGCTGCAACTGGCCGATTTCACCGTGAATCAGCTGGGCGTGCCGGCGGTGGATCTGGAGCGGCCGCTCCAGGATCCGATTCCGCACCTGCAGGCGTTCGGGCTCGGCGAGAAGTGCGAGCGGATTCTGACTTCGTTTGCGCAGGAGATGGACGCGATTCGCGGGCTGTTGTAATCAATCGGGAATTCTGGCGACGTAAACCTGGGTGGATCCGGTGCGGTCGCTGGCGAAGACGACGTGGCGTTCGTCGGGCGAGAAGGACGGGTGGGGGTGGGTCCATTGGGGGCCGTAGACGGTGTCGGTGCCGGCTTCCATCCAACTGAGCGTGCCGGAGGCGATGGCGCCGGAGCGGGCGGCGGCGAAGTCCTCGGCGAGGGCGTAGCGGGACGTTTTCCACTGCGTGCCGCCGGAGGAGGCTTCCGAGAGGCAGACGAGTTGTTCTTCGCCGGTGGCGACATCGACGAGGAAGATGCCGCGGTCGGGATGGTTGGTGTCGTAGAGGACCTTGGTGCCGGCGCGATTGGGCGTGATGTGCCAGGCGTTGGTTTCGCGGATGGTGCGCTGGGCGCGGGTAGCCCAGTCCATGGTTTTGATGGCGCGCGGCCAGACGGTGAAGACGACGTCGCCGGTGTGGCCGAGGAAGGTCTCATGGACGACGAACTCGTCGTTGTCGTGGTGGTAGAGGCACTCGAGGCCGGCCCCGTCGCGGCGGACGCGGTGCATGCGGGGGGCGGGGTCGCCGGCGAACTCGATCCACTCGGGTTCGCGGGGATGGAACTGGGGGTGGATGACGGTGCGGGGGAAGGGAATGATGCTCCAGGAGGAGCCGTCGGCGCGGCCGGCGGCGAGGCCGGACTGGCCGTCGCGTTTGATGGCGGCGACGAGCCATTCGCCGGTGGCGTCGAGGGAGGGTTCGCCCATGGAGCCGGAGCCGAAGTCGACGACGCAGGTTTCGGCGAGGGAATCGAGGTCGAGGACCCAGATGGAGGCGGCGCGGACGAAGAAGACGCGGCGGCCGTCGGGGTGGAGGGCGGGGGAAAAGGGGTGTATGGCGGGGCCGGCGGTGAGCTGGCGGATGGGGCCGTCGGGGTAGGGGGTGACGGCGAAGAGTTGCCACGAACCGGTGCGGTTGGAGATGAACAGGAGGGTGCGGCCGTCGGGGGTGAAGGAGGGCTGCAGGAAGTACGTTGCGTGGTTGATGGACGGGTGGGAGGTGATCTGGAAGACCTCAGTGCCGGTGGCCGCGTCGGTGAGCCGGATCAGTTCGGAGGGGGAGAGGGCGCCTTTGCTCATGCGCTATTTCTTTTTGAGGAAGATCATGTGCTGCCAGGGGAGGGTATCGATGACTTTGTCGATGACGAAGCCTTCGGGCTCCATCTCCATTTTCACCTCGGCGAGGCTCATTTTGTGTTCGAGGCGGATGGGGACGGCGGGGTCTTCCTTGCGGAATTCGAGGAGGACCAGGCGGCCGTCGTCCTTGAGGGCCTGGCGGATAGAGCGGAGCATCTGCTGGGGCTTTGCGAACTCGTGGTAGACGTCGACGAGGAGGATCATGTCCTGCGAGGCGGGAGGGAGGTTGGTTTCGGTTTCGCCGCCGAGGACGGGTTCGATATTCTTGATGCCGGCCGAGGATAGGCGTCTGGAAAGCAGTTCCAGCATTTTGGGCTGGATATCGACGGCGTATACTTTACCGGCGGGGCCGACGAGGCGGGACATGCGGACGGCGTAGTAGCCGGTGCCGGCGCCGAGGTCGCAGACGGTCTGGCCGGGCTTCAGGCCGAGTTGGGCGACAGCGCGGGAAGGGCTTTCCTCGCTCTCGCGTTCGGAGCGTTCGAGCCAGTCGGCGCCGGCGGCGGACATGACGGGAGCGATGGCGCGGCCGCTGACGGGGTGTTTGGCCGGGAGGCGCTGGGCGAGGAGAAGGCCGGCGGCGAGGACCGGGGCGAGGATAATTATTTGCTTTTGTCGGGGCAAGCTAATCATAATAACTTCAATTCCCAACAACAGGACGTGGTTGCAGACATGTTAGTCCGTCGTACGTTAATTTTCTTGTCGCTTGGCGCGTTGGCGGCGTTGAGCGGGTGCTCCCCTTCGAAACCTTCGGTAGCGGTTTTTCCGTTAGGCCAGAAAGTGCAGGTAGGTAAACTTTTCTACCAGGTGCTGGAAGCGAACTGGGTAACCGAAGTGCAGGGGGCGAAAAATCCGCCGAAGAACCGGGTGCTGCAGTTGCGTTTGACCGTAACTAACAGCGGCGGGCAGGAAGTGTCGATGCCATTGCTGCGGCTGATCGACGCGAATGGGAAAGAGAGGCTTGAGATCGCCGAGATTGAAGAGAACTCGCAGTGGCTGGGTTCGTTGCGGCGGTTGCAGCCGGCGCTGTCGGAAGAGGGCTCGATCTACTTCGACGTGCCGGTGGGGGCTTATAAGCTCGAGGTGGTTGACAACTCGAATCCGGAGGATGGGAAGTTGGCGCACATCGAGATTCCGGCCTCGCTTACGCCGCCGGTGAACGCCGGGCAGTAGCGGCATGCGGTGGCTGGCGGCAGTCTGTTGGATCTGGGGCGCGGCGCTGCCGGCCCTGGGGCAACTGGCGGTGGTACAGCCGGTGTTGGCGCAGTTTGACGGGGGACCGGCGGTGGCGCCGGGTTTTGGGTTCGCGAGCGGGGAGTCGATTTTCTTCCACTTCGATATCGGCGGGTTCAAGCCGGAGGGAGAGGAGGATTTGAAGCTGAAGCTGTCGTGGGAGTGTCAGGTGTTCGACGCGGCGGGCGCGGCGATGACCGAGTTGAAGAAGGGCGATGTCCGGGTGGACCTGGCGCCGGAGGACAAGAAGTGGAAGCCGCGGGTGCGGGTGGAGTTGCCGATTCCTCAGGGCGTGGCGGCGGGGATGGCGGAGATCCGGATCGCGCTGGTGGATCACGTGGCGGGGGCGAAGGCGGCGCAGGTGGTGCCGTTCCGGACGCGGGGCATCCGGCTGGATGGCGTGGACAAATTGCAGCCGCTGCGGTTCCGGTTTCTGCGCGCCGAGGATTCCAACGAGGCGCTGACGGTGCCGGCTTACCGGCAGGGCGACATGCTGTGGGCGCGGTTCGAGATTGCGGGATTCAAGACCGGGGAAGGGAACTCGCTCGGGGTGAGCTACGGGCTGGAGGTGTTCCGGGCGAACGGCGAGAGCCTTTATAAGCAGGACGAGGCCGCCAGCGAGACGGGAAAGTCGTTTTACCCGCGGCGGTTCGTGCAGGGGGCGTTGAGCCTGCAGTTGTCGAAAGATCTGGCGCCCGGGGAGTACGCGATCGCGCTGCGGATCCGGGATTCGATCGGGAAGCAGGAGTCGGAAACCAAACATTCGTTCCGGGTGGAGTGAGAATTTCCGGACCGGGCGGGCACTCCATTGATATGGGGTTATTCCGGACGAGAACCGCGGCGGTCTTCGGGATCGAGGCGCACCTGATCGACGTGGAGGTGGACCTGTACAAATCCGGATCGGCGCGGGATTTCATCACGGTCGGGATGCCGGACATGGCGGTGCGGGAGAGCCGGGAGCGGATCAAGTCGGCGCTGATGAACTCGGGGTTCGGGTATCCGGCGAAGGCGGTGACGATCAACCTGGCGCCGGCGAACGTGCGGAAGGAGGGGGCGGGGTTCGATCTGCCGATGGCGTTGGGGATACTGGGGGCGACGGGGGTGTTGAAGGGCAGCGACGTGCATGCGTTCGCCGGGGAGTTGTCGCTCGACGGGACGCTGCGGCCGGTGCGGGGGGCGTTGTCGATGGCGGTTTGCGCGCGGAAGAACGGTTTGAGGTACCTGGTCGTTCCGCGGGAAAACGCGCCGGAGGCGGCGGTGGTGGACGGGGTGCGGGTGCTGGGGGTGGGGCACCTTGCGGAGGCGGTGGCGGCGCTGCAGGCACCGGAGGAGTTTGCCGCGGAGCATCCGCCGGAGGCGGTCGAGGAGGGGGACGACGCGCCGGACTTCGCCGATATCCGGGGGCAGACGACGGCGAAGCGGGCGTGCGAAGTGGCGGCGGCGGGGGGGCATAACGTGTTGCTGGTGGGGCCACCGGGATCGGGGAAGACGATGCTGGCGAAGCGGCTGGCGGGGATTCTGCCGCCGCTCGAGTTCCGGGAGGCGTTGGAGACGACGCAGGTGCACTCGGTGGCGGGACAGTTGAAGCCGGGGGCGGGGCTGTTGCGGCGGCGACCGTTCCGGTCGCCGCATCATACGGTGTCGGACGCGGGGCTGATCGGGGGCGGGAGCGGAATGCCTCGGCCGGGGGAGGCGAGCCTGGCGCATAACGGGGTGTTGTTTCTGGACGAGTTGCCGGAGTTTGCGCGGAACGTGCTGGAGCAGTTGCGGCAGCCGCTGGAGGAGGGTGCGGTGACGATCGCGCGGACGTC
>CAYMTH010000377.1:0-3763 GCA_964393235.1 uncultured Solibacteraceae bacterium
TTTTTCTTATACGTTCCCTTCAATGCGGTGCACTGGCCGTTCCAGGGGCCTGGGCGCCCGGAAACGGTTCGTGACCTCAAGAGCTGGTACGACGGCACCCGCGCGGGCGAGTACAAGCCGATGCTCGAATCGATGGACGCCGCCGTCGGCCGTGTGCTCAAGGCATTGGATCGAAACGGGTTGACGAACAACACCCTGGTCGTATTTACCAACGATAACGGAGGTGAACGGCTCAGCGATAATGGGCCGTTCCGTCACCATAAGGCGACCTTATGGGAGGGTGGGATCCGGGTGCCCGCGATCCTGCGCTGGCCGGGTACGCTGCCGAAGGGGAAGAGCAGCGCCCAGCCGGCGATGTCGATGGATCTGACGGCGACGATCGCGGCTGCCTGTGGCGTACAAGCCAAAGCGGATGAACCATTTGACGGTATCAACTTAATGCCGGTTCTCACGGGGAAAGAAGCGCCGAAACCGCGCGATCTTTTCTGGCGGATCAACCAGCCGAACCAGCGCATGCGCGCCGTCCGGAGCGGGAAGTGGAAGTTCGTGCTCGACGGCGGCATCAACAACATGTACGACCTCGAGGCCGATCCCGGCGAGACGCGCGACCTGTATTGGGTTCATCCCGAGGTCGCCGCCGACCTAAAGAAAAAGTTGGAGAAATGGGAGAAAGACGTTGATAAAGCGTAAGTTGTCACGGAGAGCCTTCGTCGCGACGGCGGCCGCGGTGGCGTCGGCTGCCGAGCGGCGCCCGAACATCCTGTTCCTCATGCCGGACCAGCACCGGTACCATTCCGTCGGCTGCCTCGGGAATGCGGACGTCAAGACTCCGCATCTCGATCGGCTTGCCGGGGAAGGGGTGACGTTGCACCATACCTTCGCCAATACGCCGGTCTGCTGCCCCGCGCGCGCGGTTCTACTACCAGGTCAATATTGTCATCGTAACGGAATGATGGCGAACGACTTGCGGTTGCGTGAAGGCGGCGTCAGCTTGGCCAAAGTGCTTGCCGGCGCGGGCTACCGGACGGGGTTCGTGGGCAAGTGGCACCTCGATGGCGGGCAGCGCGAACCGGGCTGGGTGCCCCCGGGCGCGCGGCGGCAGGGCTTCGAGTTCTGGGCCGCGCACCAGTGCAGCCACCGGCACTTCGAAAACCACTACTTCCGGGACGATCCAAAGCCGATCCACTTCGGCAAGTTCGAGGCCGAGGGTTGGGCCGATGTCGCGGTAGAGTTCCTGGAGCAAACTCGCTCGGACAAACGACCGTTTTATCTGACGGTACAGTGGGGACCCCCACACGACCCCTATAAAGCACCCGTTTCGTACGCAAAACCATACAAAAACGCATCGCTTTCGATGCGTCCGAACTACCGCGCGGGGACGGGCCGGGTGCCGGTTCCGTCGCCGGACGCGATCGCCGAATATTACGGCATGGTGACGGCGATCGACGACCAGGTCGGGCGGTTGATGGCGAAACTCGACGAACTTGGGCTGCGGGAGAACACGATCGTCCTCTATTCTTCCGATCACGGCGACATGCTCGGGTCGCAGGGGGAACGGTTGAAGCGGAAGCCGTGGGAGGAGTCGATCCGGGTGCCGGGGTTCCTGCGGTGGCCGGGGCGGATCAAGGCCGGGTCGCGGTCGGACACATTTTTTACACACGTCGATTTTGCGCCGACGCTGCTCGGGATGGCCGGGATCGGGGCGCCGCGGGAGATGCAGGGGCGGGATCTGTCGAAGGTTATCGTCGAGGGGAAGGGGAAGGGGGCGGATTCGGCGTTCTTCCAGATCTTCGGGCCGTTCGCCGGCGACGGGACCAGCGGGGGCTGGCGGGGTGTGCGGACGGCGCGGTACATGTTTGCCCGGTTTGAGGACACGCCATGGTGCCTGTATGATTTGCAAGAAGATCCTCATCAATTACATAACCTGGCGGGAAAGCCGGAGGCGGCAAGGGTGCAGGCGGCGATGGAGCGGCGGCTGGCGCGCTGGATGAAGGACACCGGCGACTCGTGGTCCTTCAACTGGAAGCACCCGGTGGAAGACGCCGGGCGACTTTACAAACATCAAACCTTCTATTCAGTCGGAGAGTATTTGGAGTGGGCCAAACACCACCCGGAGCTGGATAAGGCGTAACCCTAACATTTTTGAGGCTTTTATCCTTCGCCCCGCATCTTCCTTTTCCTTATGGATGTATAATCGGAATTAAGTCCGAATAAAAACAAACTTTGGGAAGGAACGAGGAAAATTGGGAATGCGAAGGATCAATCTCTCGCTTTTGATCACTCTGCTACTCGCGCAGATGACTCTCGTCTTTGGCCAAATCACTGGCGACTTGCGTGGTACGGTGTACGATGCGACTGGCGCCGTGGTGCCGAAGGCAACCATTACACTGAGGAACACCGAAACTGGTGAAGAGCGGAAGGCTACCGTCGGTGACGGGAACTTTAACTTCGCTTTGTTGAAAATCGGAAAGTACGAAGTCCGGGCGGAAGCGCCGGGCTTTCGCGTAGCCTCGGCTGTGGCCGAGATCAAGACGGGTGAAATCGCCAGCGTGCGGTTCAACCTGGAAGTCGGTGCGGTGACCGAAACGGTCAACGTGACGGACGCGGTTTCGCTGCTGAATACCGAGAACGCTCAGATTCAGACTTCGGTGACGGGGCAGGCGATTCAGGAATTGCCGGTTGGCCGGAACGCCAACATTTTCGCGACGATCGCCCCGGGCGTGGCGCCGGTGACCTCGAACAATTCGTTTTTGGGGTCGGGCAGCTTCAACTCCAACGGTGGGCGCGGCCGCGGCAACAACATCACGGTGGACGGCATCACGTCGACGGACGTGTCGGTGACCGGTACCGGTGGCACCTTGAACCCGCTGAATTTCAGCTCGATCAAGGAAGTCAAGGTCATCACGAACAACTTCAGCGCGGAATACGGTCGCAACTCGAGCGCGCAGGTGCTGTACATCACGAAGAACGGTACGAACGAGTTCCACGGGGAAGCGTTTGAATACCTGCGGAACAACATCTTCAATGCGCGGCCGTTTTTCGACACGACCGGCAAGACGAACATCGTGAAGCGGAACGAATACGGCTTCGCGCTGGGCGGTCCGGTGCTGCTGCCGAAGATCTTCAACGGCAAGAACAAGGCGTTCTGGTTTGCCGACTATCAGGGCGTGAAGCAGCGTGGCGCGGGCGCGTCCCGCATCGCGCGCGTTCCGACCCCGGAGCAGCTGGCCGGCATCACGAATCCGACGTCGCGGGCGCTCGTGCAGCAGTACTCGGTTCCGAGCTCGCCGAACGGGCAGTTCGTGACCTCCGCGGCGAACACCACGGACTTCTACTCCTGGGCGTTGCGCGGTGACTTCAACATCGGCACCAAGGACACGGTTTGGGTCCGCTACAGCAAGGCAGCCAACGTGCAGGCGTCCGACAGCCTTGCGTTCGTGGGCGGCAACCTGCCGGGCTTCGGCGCGACGAACGAAGGCTATCCGCGGCAGTCGACGGTGGCGCACACGCACCTGTTCGGCGCTTCGGCGGTGAACGAGTTCCGCTTCGGCTTTGGGCAGAGCGACGCCGGGTTCCCGATCGACACGCCGTACACGCTCGGGCCGCGCATCCAATTCGCCGATGGTTCGGTGGCCTCGATCGGTGTCTGGGAAGGCCTGCCGCAGGGCCGCGAACAGAAGACCTATCAGTTCAACAACAACTTCTCCTGGATGAAGGGGAGCCACAACCTGAAGTTTGGCGGTGAGTTCTACTACCTGCAGGC
>CAYMTH010000377.1:3863-5687 GCA_964393235.1 uncultured Solibacteraceae bacterium
GGATGAAGGGGAGCCACAACCTGAAGTTTGGCGGTGAGTTCTACTACCTGCAGGCTGACAGCATCTTCGATGCGTTCCAGCGGCCGGTGGTGACTTTTGCCACCTTTTCGGACTTTCAGCAGGGCAACCCGCTGAGCTACACGCAGCGGTTTGGCAACTCCGTCCGCGCCAACCGGGTCCGGAACTTCTTCGCCTTCGCGCAGGACGACTGGAAGGTGACGCGGAAGCTGACCCTGAACCTCGGCATCCGCATGGAATGGGCGGGAGGTCCGACGGAAGCTAACGGGCGGATCTCGAACCTGTTCCTGAACAACAACGCCGCTTTCGGCGCGGCCGGGGCCGGTCCGTTCGGCCTGCTCGAAACGGGCAAGCCGTCGTTCCGGAGCAATACGAACTGGGGGCCGCGCGTCGGCTTCGCCTACAACCCGTCGAGCTCGGGCAAGACGGTCATCCGCGGCGGTTACGGCATAGCGTATGACTTCATCTTCCTGAACCCGATCACCAACCAGCGCTTCCTTCCGCCGTTGATCATCACCGGCGCGCTGACGGGCGCGCAGAGCTTTACGGGAGCGAACTCGTTCGGCAACATTATCGGCGGCACGGCGCAGATCCAGCGCGAGACGGCCGCTCAGGTGGGCAACCTGGCGACCAATGTGCTGAACTTTGGAAACATCTCGCCGGCGATCGACTTCGGGCTGCGCAATCCGCAGGTGCACCAGTGGAACCTGGGCATTCAGCGGGAGCAGTTCGGTATCGTCTGGAAGGCTGGCTATGTCGGCACGAAGGGCAACTTCCTGCCCCGTACGCGCGACCTGAACCTGCTGGCGAACCGGCTGACGCCGGCGTCGAGCATCGTCGATGAAACGGCGCGGCTAGTGGACTTCCAGAGCGCGTTTGCGGGCCTGAGCGGCGGCGCGACGCGTCGCAGCAACCGCATCGATGGCCGGTACAACGTGATCGGCTGGGTGGACAGCTCGGCGAACTCGAACTTCCACTCGATGCAGTTTGAAGCGCAGAAGCGGATCAACACGTTCCTGATGAACGTGACCTACACCTACGGCAAGAGCATCGACGACGGCTCGGACGTGCTCGGCGTGCTGATCAACGACAGTTCGAACCAGCAGAACCCGCTCGACAACCGGAACAACCGGTCGGTGTCGCAGTTCGACCTGCGGCAGCGGCTGGTGATCGCGCACCAGTGGGAGCCGACGTGGTTCAAGGGCTCGTCGAGCTGGATGCTGCGCAACGTGGTCGGCAACTGGGGCTTCTCGGGCATCACGAGCTTCCGCTCGGGCTTCCCGGTGACGCTGGAAGCCGGTCCGCGCCGCGGGCTGAATCCGCTGACGGTGTTCGGCGGCGGCGCGGCGGTTCGTCCGAACGCCTCCGGTCCGGTGAACATCGCGTTCAAGCCGGCAAACTCTGCCGGTGCGCCACTCGGGTTGAACACTGACCCGATCCAGCGGATCTCGAACTATGCGGCGAGCCTGGGCCTGAGCCAGCCGCTGCTCGGCAACATCGGCAACCTGGGCCGGAACGTGGTTCGCACCAACGGCGAACGGAACTTCGACCTGACGGTCTACAAGAACTTCAACCTGAACGAAACGGTGAAGTTCCAGATCCGTAGTGAGTTCTACAACGCGTTCAACAACACGGCGTTCCAGGACGTCAGCCGGTTGATCACGGCGTCGGACTTCGGCCAGTACACGGCCGTGGGTCAGAACGCGCGTATCATCCAACTCGGTGCCCGGTTCGTGTTCTAAACCTAGTCATTAGCAGTGTGACGCCGCCCGCCGGATATCCTCCGGCGGGCGGCGTCGTTTTCAG
>CAYMTH010000378.1:0-5667 GCA_964393235.1 uncultured Solibacteraceae bacterium
GGATCGATGTTGGTGCCGGAGTGCCAGCGGGGGCCGGGCGGGGGGATGAGGAAGGGTCGGTCGATGGGGCCGTACTGCGGGACGAGGGGGTGGTTCCAGGGGTAGGCGAAGCCGGCGGTGTGGGAGAGGAGCTGGCTGAGGGTGGGGGAGTGGGTTTCGGCGGAGAAGAGGGGGGCGCCGGAGGGGGAGAAGCCTTCGAGGATGGGGAGATCGTGGAGGGCGGGGGCGGCGAGGGGGAGGACGCCGCGGTCGACGAGCTGGAGGGCGGCCATGGTGGTGATGGCCTTGGTCATGGAGGCGATGGCGAAGATGGAGTTCTCGTCGACGGGGCCGTGGGTGCGGGTCTGGAGGATACGATCGGCCGAGGCGGCGAGGGCGACGGCGGCGGGGATGCGGTATTTTTCGGCGGCGCGGGCGAAGGGGTCCATCAGAAAACAGGATCGCACGCGGATTGTATATGATGATGCTGCTATGCGGACCGTGTGGATGGCGATCGGACTGAGTGTGGCGGCGTGCGGGCAGACATTTCTGCTCGAGACGATGGAGGGGCTGCGTCCGAACAAGGTGGTGGCGGAGGCGGTGACGCACAAGGGCAAGAAGGGGATCCGGGTGACGGAGCCGGCCGGGGCGCGGGGGGAGAACGAAGACCGGCTGGTGTTGCTGCCAGTGAAGGATTTCGAGAGCGGGACGATTGAGGCGGAGATCAGCGGGGAGCCCGGGGGCGGGGCGACGCAGGGGGCGCGGGGGTTTGTGGGTGTGGCGTTCCGGGTGGGCGAGAACACGGAGAAGTTCGACGCGTTTTATCTGCGGCCGACGAACGGGCGGGCGGAGGACCAGGTGCGGCGGAACCATTCGGCGCAGTACATTTCGCACCCGGCGTGGACGTGGAGCCGGTTGAGAAAAGAAGAACCGGAGAAGTATGAGAGTTATGTCGATCTGGTGCCCGGGGAGTGGACACGGGTGCGGATCGAGGTGGACGGTGTGAAGGCGCGGCTGTACGTGCATGGGAATGCGCAGCCGACGCTGGTCGTGAACGATTTGAAGCAGGGCGCGTGGAAGGGCCAGGTCGGATTGTGGATCGGGCCCGGCACGGTCGGACATTTTCGAAACGTAAAGGTGACCAAGAGATGAAGAGACGGGATTTCCTATCGCTGGCGGCGGCGCCGGCACTGCCCGCGCTGGCGTGGGCGCAAGAGAAGAGCAAGCTGAAGATTACGGACATCAAGATAGTCCGGACGCGTCCGCGGAAGCCGTATCCGGCGTATACGCCGGCGGCGGGCGCGTGGTCGACGCAAGGGGTGGAAGTGGCGAACCCGGTGTCGATCTATCCGGAGTTCAAGCCGCGGCGGGAGCTGTTCGCGGCGACGAACGTGCCGTCGTTCACGGTGGAAGTGACGACGGATAAGGGCATCAAGGGCTACGGGAACGGCGGGCCGGGGGGCGGGGCGATCGTCACCGGGCACCTGGCGAAGCTGATGATGGGCCGGGACCCGTTCGACATCGAGCGGAACTGGGACATCTGCTGGCGGGCGACGATGTCGTACGGTCGGATGGGCGTGACGATGAACGCGATCTCCGGTTTCGATATGGCGCTGTGGGACATTGTCGGCAAGGCGCTGGGGATGCCGGTGTACAAGCTGCTGGGCGGCTCGACGAAGGAGCGCGTGCCGGCGTACTGCACGGGCAACGACATCGAGCAGCACGTGGAGTTCGGCTACAAGATGCTGAAGCTGGCGATTCCGCACGGGCCGGCGAGCGGCCGGGCGGGCATGAAGGAGAACGTCGAGCTGGTGAAGCGGGCGCGGCAGGCGCTGGGGCCGGACGGCGAGATCATGCTGGACTGCTGGATGGCGTGGACGGAGCGGTACACGATCGAGATGGCGGAGATGATGGCGCCGTACCGCGTGTACTGGATGGAAGAAGTTCTGCAGCCGCACGATTACGCTGGGTTCGGGCGTTTGAACACGTCGATCAAATCGACGCGGATCGCGACGGGCGAGCACGAGTACGGGCGCTACGGGTTCCGGTATCTGCTGGAGGCCAACGGGGCGTCGATCTGGCAGCCGGACATTCAGTGGTGCGGCGGGTTGACGGAGCTGCGGCGGATTTCGGCGATGGCTTCGGCCTACGACATTCCGGTGATTCCGCACGGCGGCGGGTTGAACGGGTCCATCCACTTCACGATGGCGAACGTGAACGCGCCGTGGGCGGAGCTGTTCCTGCCGGCGCCGGGCGGGCCGAAAGAGGTGTACCAGTTGTTTGAAGAGAACTACAACATCTCGCGCGGACCGGACGGCATTTACATGAAGCCGCACGACCGGCCGGGCTGGGGCTGGGACATCGAGGTTGCGGGGTGATGTTGCTGGTGGCGGCGCTGGCGGTGATTCCGCTGGCGCCGTGGCCGGACCCGTTCGATGCGGAGTTCCTTCGCCGGGCGCCGAAGGCGGGCCCGGCGGAGGCGATCGAGTTCCGTCCGGCGCCCGCGCGGGCCTGGGTGGACGCGGTGCGGCGGATGGGCGAGGAAGCGCCGGCGAAGCAGCAGTACGTGATGTATTTGAAGGAAGTGTACGGGTACGATGTGAACCGGTTGAACGCGGCGTACGGGCTGGCGGCCGGGTCGTTCACGGAGCTGTTGACGCTGGACTGGTCGAAGCTGGACCGGGAGCGGGAGGCGGTGAAGCGGGACGATGGGGAGTTTTTACAGGTATTGGTGAAGGCCGCGGCGGACGCGGCGCGGCAGAAACGATAATCTCGCGGAGATCCGGAACATGAAGAAGACGATGTTGGCAGTGGGGATGGCGGCGTTGATGGCGTCGTGCGGCGGGGGTTCGAAGCCGGCGGAGGAGAAGAAGGCGGAAGCGCCCGCGGGACCGGTGGCGCAGCCGGCGGGAGAGGGGAAGGTGCTGCGCGTGGACGCGGCGATGGACGGGCTGGTGCCGGCCGCGGCGAAGATCGAGAAGGTCGCGACGGGGTTCCAGTTTACGGAGGGGCCGCTGTGGTTCAAGGACTCGGGGAACCTGTGGTTCAGCGACGTGCAGGGGAACGTGACGCGGCAGCTGACGCCGGACGGGAAGGTGACAGAGATTTTGAACCCGGGCGGGTACGACGGGAAGGACGCGCCGGCGGGGTCGTTTATCGGGCCGAACGGGATGACGTTCGACAAAGACGGGAACGTGCTGATCTGCCAGCACGGGAACCGGCGGATCGCGCGGCGGAACAAGGCGGGCGTGGTGACGACGCTGGTGGACCGGTTCGAAGGGAAGCGGCTGAACAGCCCGAACGACCTGGTGTTCAAGAGCGACGGGGCGCTGTACTTTACCGACCCGCCGTACGGGCTGATCAAGCAGGACGAGGACCCGAAGAAAGAGCTGCCGTACAACGGGATCTACCGGCTGAAGGACGGGAAGCTGACGCTGTTGAACAAAGAAATGACGCGGCCGAACGGGATCGCGTTTTCGCCGGATGAGAAGACGCTGTACGTGGCCAATTCGGACGCGGCGCGGAAGGTTTGGATGAAATTCCCGGTGAATGACGACGGGACGCTCGGGGCGGGGACGGTGTTCGCCGATGTGACGGCGGAGCAGAGCGAAGGGCTGCCGGACGGGTTGAAGGTGGACGGGAAGGGGAACGTTTGGGCGACGGGGCCGGGGGGCGTGTGGATTTTCAGTCCCGAGGGGAAGCACCTGGGGACGATTCAGCCGACGGAAGTGCCGGCGAACTGCTCGTTTGCGGAAGAGGGCGGGGTGCTGTGGATGACGGCGCGGACGTCGGTGTACCGGATCAAGTTGAAGTAAGGAGAACAGGAAGATGAATCGACGCAAGGCAGTGATGACTGCGATCGGCTCGGCCGCGTTGCTGAGCGCGCAGGGGAAGAAGAAAGCGGCGGATCAGACGATTCAGCTGCACGTGGACATGATGGTGGACCCGGCGAAGGAGAAAGACCTGAAGAAGAACTTCAAGGAGATCTTCAAGCCGGCGATGGCGAAGCAGCCGGGGTACCTGCACGTGTACCTGCTGAAGCTGCGGGAGGCGAAGGCGGGGAAGGCGCCGGAGGGGTCGAACTACCGGCTGGTGATCAATTTCCGGTCGGAAGAGGACCGGATGAACTGGGTGAAATCGAACGATCACCAGGCGGCGTGGCCGACGATCGAGGGCACGTTGAAGGTGAAGAGCTACTCGGCGATTTTGTACGATCAGCTCTAGTTTTGCGGGGCGGGCGCTATCCTAGGGATGGTGCCCGTCGGAAAACCGGTTCTGCAGCTGGAGACCTATTTCCTCTTCCCGTTCGTGATCGATAAGGAAGTGGTCGCCTCGGCGCATCCGGACTTCTGGCCGCCGCTGCGGAGCTGGATTGACGGGCTGGACGACTGGCTGCGGTCGGAGAACTGCGCGACGGAATCGCCGGTGCGGTCGCGGCTGTGTTTTTCGACACCAAGCGCGGGGACCAGGCGACGCTGCTGCGGGTGTACGAGATGCTGCTGCCGCAGACGCTGCCGCTGTACTGGCAGGCGCACGACGTGCGGGGGCGGACGTGCTCGGTGCCGGTGACGGACCTGCGGCTGTTCCTGTTCGCCAACGGGGTGGGGATTCTCTCGATCGGGGTACGGCGGGAGAACTGCGCGGTGCGGGAAGCGCTGTGGATGAACGAGATGATGCGGAAGGTGTACCCGACCAGCGGCCGGCAGCGGCGGGAGGGGCGGGTGCCGACGTCGTCGCGGCTGGTGGTGGGCGAGGAGACGCTGGCGGAGGAGACGTTCGAGGGCGGGTCGATGGTGCAGTTCCAGCCGCCGCTGTCGAAAGTGGTGCAGTCGCTCCTCTACTTCCTGCGGTACGAAACGTTCGAGTACGAGCAGATTTTCGACGAGCGGATGATCCCGTACTCCTACATGGCGCTGGACCCGGACATCGGGGACGACGAGCGGCTGGAGCAGGTGTTCGCGCGGTTCCTCTACGTCGACCGGGACGGGGAGGGGTTCCGCTACGATCCGGAATTCACGCGGGAACAGCTGCGGCAGCACTGCTACCGGCGGTGGGCGCACGAGGGCACCTACTACGGATTCACGCGGTATTCGAACGTCACGATGGCGCTGGGCCTGGCCGACCGCGGGCTGCACCAGGTGAGCGAGGGGAACCTGATCCAGCGAATGTTCGCGGGGCGGTACTACCTGATGGCGATCATCGCGCTGTTCTACCGGGCGACGCTGCTGGACTTCGCCGAGAACGTCGCGCTGGTGTCGCGGCGGCTGTACGAAGATCTGGCGGTGGGGCGGCTGAACCAGACGAACGTCGACATCGCGACGGACCTGCGGAACGAGTTTCTCAATTTTTCGAACTACTGGTATTTCGACGAGCTGGCGAACAAGGACGAAGAGATCGAGCACTTCCAGATGCAGTGCCGGGCGTATCGCGTAGAAGAGCTGCGGGTGCAGATCGAGCAGGAGCTGGCGAACATGAACGCGGCGCTGCAGGAGCACAATCAGCAGCGGAACACGGAAGCCGTCAACCGGTTGGCGATGCTGAGCATGATCTTCGGCGCGGGCGCGGTGTTGACCGGGTTCTTCGGGATGAACTTCGGGCACACGTTCGAGAAATATCTATTCCGGCCGGAGGCGGCGACGATCGGGTGGCACCTGGGGGCGGTGGCGGTGGTGACGCTGATCACGCTGA
>CAYMTH010000379.1:0-5665 GCA_964393235.1 uncultured Solibacteraceae bacterium
GCTCACCAAAATCGTCCTTCAGATCAATCCCCCCGCCACCGTCAACGCCTCCCTCGACCTCGGCACCGCCACCGAAACCGTTCAGGTAGAGGCCACCGCCGAAACTCTCCAGACCAACAACGCCACCATCGGCAACGTCATCGAGCGCAAGACCATCGAGGCCATGCCCCTCAACGGCCGCAACCCGCTCAACCTCCTTATCTACGAGCCCGGCGTCGTCCAGCGCTCCGGCAACCAGGTCTCCGTCAACGGCGCCCGCACCGGCGCCGGCAACGTCACCATCGACGGCATCGAGGCCAACGAAAGCACCAACCCCAACCCCACCCAGAACATCTTCCGCCTCAACCCCGATAACGTCCAGGAGTTCAAGGTCACCACCCAGAACCCCTCCGCCGACGAAGGCCGCAACTCCGGCGCCAACGTCTCCGTCGCCACCCGCTCCGGCACCAACCAGTTCCACGGCACCGCCTTTGAGTTCTTCCGCAACACCAAGCTCAACGCCAACGAGTTCTACTCCAACGCCCAGGGCCTCGAAAAACCCATCATCAAGCTCAACCAGTACGGCTTCGAACTCGGCGGCCCCATCAAGAAAAACAAGACCTTCTTCTTCGGCTCCTGGCAGGGCCAGAAGGTCAACTTCGCCGACCCCATCGACAAAGCCTTCGGCGAATCCGTCGACCTCTACCGCCAGACCGCCCTCACCGGCCTCTTCCGCTACTTCGTCGTCGATAACCGCAACCCCATCACCATCAACGGCCAGCGCATCACCCAGAACACCCCGCTCCTCGTCAACCCCGACGGCTCCTACGCCGCCGGCGTCCGCAACTGCGCCAGCCCCACCGACGCCAACTGCGTTCAGACCTTCAACATCTTCCAGAACGACCCTCTCCGCCGCGGCATCGACCCCGCCGTCGCCAGGGTCCTCACCGCCTATCCCGCCCCCAACTCCAACAACGGCGGCGACGGACTGAACACCGGCATCTACCAGTGGAACTCCCCCTTCCAGATCCGCGGACCGCAGTACCTTGCCCGCATCGATCACGTCATCAACGATAAACACAACCTCTTCGGCCGTTACCTCGGCGCCGAACAATCCACCCTCAACGGCGATCCGCTCAACGGCCGCCCCATCGTCCTCCCCGGCTTCCCCGCCCGCGGCGAAGTCTTCCGGCCCTCCAAGAACATCGCCGTCGGCCTCCGCAGCGTCCTCTCCCCCCGCCTCGTCAACGAACTCACTCTCGGCTTCTCCCGCTTTGACTTCCTCTTCACCCAAGGCGAAGCCAACCCCCTCTTCCCCAACACCCCCCGCTTCACCTTCAACAACTCGGATGTCGACTACACCGCCAACCCGCGCACCCGCCGCGTCGTCAACACCTATCAGGTCATCAACAACATGACCTACATCACCGGCGCCCACGTGCTCAAGTTCGGCGGGAACATCCGCTTCTACCAGCACAACGACCAGCGCGGTGACGTCGGTGGCGTCTCCCTCACCCCCGCCATCTCGCTCTCCCGCACCATCCGTCCGCCGGCCGGCTTTAACTTCCCCGCCCTCGCCACCGCCACTACCCCCGGCATCAATACGAACGACCTCAACCGCCTCCAGGGCATGATCAACGACATCCTCGGCATCCCCGCCCAGCTCGCCCACAACTTCATCGGCGACCTCCGCTCGGACACCTTCCTCCCCTTCCTCACCGGAGATAAGTCCGTCAGCCTCTGGGCCCAGGGCCAGCGCGCCAAGCAGTTCAACTTCTTCTTCCAGGACGAATGGAAGCTCCGCCGCAACCTCACCATGAGCATCGGCGCCCGCTGGGAACTCAACCCGCCCCCGCGCGAAGCCGGCGGCCGCGTCTATGTCCCCAATAAGTCCATCGACGGCAGCGAAGGCCTCGTTTCCTTTGTCCAGGCCGACCGCTGGTTCAAGAACTGGAACGCCGGCGCCGTCGCCCCCCGCCTGAGCTTCGCCTGGTCCCCCGGCGGCTCCACCAAAACCGTCGTCCGCACCGGCTACGGCATCGCCTTCGACCCCGTGGCCACCTTCCAGGTCACCTCCGTCGCCTCCGCCGTCCCCGGCCAGGTCTACCGCTGCACCGCCGTCGCCGCCACCGGCGCCACCACCCCCGGCTGCGCTACCGTGCCCGACGTGCGGCTCAGCAACTTCCCCACCGCCCTCGCTCCGCCCTCGGCCAAGCCCTCTTCCCAGCTGACGCCGCCGGTCGCCCTGCAAAATACTGCCGCCACCGCCCGCGTCTTTGACCAGAACTTGCGCCTGCCCACCGTGCACATGTGGAACCTCACCATCCAGCGCGACCTCGGCCGCGGCTACGTCACCTCCATCGGCTACGTCGGCCGCCGCGGCACCCGACTGTGGCGCAGCTGGGACGTCAACCAGATCGACGCCGCCCCGATGCTCCCCAGCTTCCTCGCCATGCAGCGCAATATCGCCATCGGCGGCGGCTGCCGCGCCGACGGGACGCTCGCGAATAACTCCCCCTGCCCCGGCGCCGTCGCCGTGCCGTGGATTCAACAGGGCATCATGACCTCGGCCTTCGCTAACTCCGCGGCTTCCACCACGGACCTCGCCACCAACGCCAACGCCGCCGGCAACATGGCCCTTCGCCTCGAACAGACCACCCTCAACGCCCGGCTCCGGCCCAACCAGCAGTTCGCCCAGATCCTCATGCTCGACAACGGCGCGGACTCCAACTACCACTCGCTCCAGACCTCCATCCACAAGCGGTTCGATACCGCCGGCCTCCTCTTCGGCGGCAGCTACACCCTCGGCAAGTCCATCGACAACCTCTCCGTCGACCCCGTCGCCGCCACCACCGGCGGCGGCCTCACCACCACCGCCGCCCGCACCCCCGCCGACGGCCGCAACTACCGCAACGAGCGCGCCCGGTCCGACTACGACCAGCGCCACGTCATCAACATGAACGGCATCTATGAGCTGCCCTTCGGCAAGGGCAAGCTCTTCGGCGGCAACGTCAACCGCGCCGTGAACACGATCATCGGCGATTGGAGCCTGAACGGCATCTACACCTTCCAGTCCGGCGAGCCGTTCTCGATCCGCAGCGGCTTCCTGACGGCGAACAACGTCGCGCAGAGCCGCGCCGCCCTCGCCCCCGGCGTGACCGAACTGCCGAAGGCGCAACTGCAGAGCAAGCCCGGTGTCATCGGCCCGGTGTTCTTCCCGGACGCGAACATGTTCGCCAACCCCGGCCCCGGCCAGTTGGGTCTCGGCCGCAACATCTTCCAGGGCCCGACGTTCTGGAACCTCGACATCGGCATCGCCAAGGGCTTCCAGATGTCGGAGCGGGTGAAGATGACCTTCCGCGCCGAGATCTTCAACGCCCTGAACCACGCCAACTTCCGCAACCCGCGCGACGCCTCCGTAGGCACCCCGGCGATCAACTCGAACCTCTTCGCCCAGGCCTGCTGCGTCACGTTGTCGACCACCAGCTCCGCCAACACCAACCAGAACGGCGAAAGCTGGCGCGTCGTCCAGCTCGCGCTCAAACTCTCCTTCTAACCCCCCAGAGAAATCCTGGGTGCCTGTCACCCAGGATTTCTCTGACCCGTTTTCACCATCCCCTCCGCCTCCCGTAACTCCTCCCGCGCCTTCGCATTCTGCGGATCCTTCTCCACCACCCCCCGCAAAATCCGCACCGCCTCCTCCCCGTACTCCCGCCGCTCCACAGCCAATAACGCCAAACTCCCCGCCAACCCCCGCTGGCACCCCACATTCATCGGATCCTCCGCCAACAACGCCCGGTACCGCTCCACCGCCTCCCGCAACGCCGTCCCCGCCTCCCGACCCTTCCCCATCGCCCGCAAGATCCGCCCGATCTGCAGCTGATTACTCGCCACCATCTGCCGCCGCTCCCCCTCCTGCATCAACTCCATCCGCCCGCTCAATATCTCCTGCGACTCCCGGTAACTCGCCAGCGCCTCCTCCAGTTGACCGTACTCCCGCTGCGCCCACCCCAGTAACCCCAGCCGCCCCGCCACAACGTACCGCGAAACCGCCGACTCCGGATTCCGCCGCAACACCTCCCGCGTGATCTCCAGCGCTTCCCGCCGCAGCCGCAGGCACTCTTCCCGGTTCCCCCGGTGCAAATGGATCCGCGACAGGTTCGCCAGCCCCTCCGACGCCGCATGCATTAATCCCATGTCCGCCCCGTCCCGCTCACGCCGCCGCGTCACCTCCAATCCCCACGCCATCTCCGGCTCCGCCTCGTCGTAGCGGTTCTGCTCGATCAGGACACTCCCCAACGCGCATCGCGCCTGCTGCACCCGGATCCGGTTGCCCGCAACCTCCGGCTGACGCGACAGAATCCACTCCGCCACCTCCACCGCGCGCCGCAGCGCCGCCTCCGCCCGCGCCGTGTCCCCCACGCCCCGTCCCGACGGATACCCCGCCGTCCGCCCGATCTCGAACAGCGCCTGAAACAGCGGGTCCGCCGTCTCCACCGTCTGCGCCGTCTGCCAGATCCGCTCCAGCGTCCGCGCGCTCTCCTCCAGCAACCGCAACTCCACCCGCTGCCGCCCCGGACTCTGCCACAGCTCCTGCAATATCGCGTCGTTCACCCGCACCAGATCCACCAGCCGCGCCTCCGCCTCCCGCGCATAATGCAACACCGACGCCACCCCGAACCCCGCCAAACCCAACACCACCCCCGCCACCGCCAGCGGCGCCTTGTGCCGCGCCGCGAACTTTCGTATCCGGTACGCCGTCCCCCCGCGCACCGCCTCCACCGGCATCCCGCCCAGAAACCGCAAACAGTCCTGCCGCAGCTCCTCCACCGTCGCGTACCGCTCCCGGCTGTCCTTCCGCAGCGCCTTCATCACCACCGCGTCCAACTCCCGCGGCACCCCCGCCGCCACCGCCCGCGGCGGCTTCGGATCTTCTTCCAGTACCGCCCGCATCGTCGCCTGCGCGTTCCCCTCCCCGTCCCCGTGCGGCCGCCGCCCCGTCAACAGCTCGTACAGCACCACCCCCAGCGAATAAACGTCCGTCGCCACAGTAATATTCCGGTCCCCCCGCACCTGTTCCGGACTCGCATACGCCACCGTCATCCGCCACATCCCGGTCGCCGTCTCCTCGTCGTCCTCCAGCAGCTTCGCGATCCCGAAATCCAGCAGCTTCGCCCGCCCGTCCTCGGTCACCAGCACGTTCGACGGCTTCAAATCCCGGT
This sequence comes from uncultured Solibacteraceae bacterium, assembly GCA_964393235.1. GTDB lineage: Bacteria > Acidobacteriota > Terriglobia > Bryobacterales > Bryobacteraceae. The sequence continues at coordinate 5,202 of CAYMTH010000379.1, forward strand.
GCACGATCAGGTTCCGGTGCGCATACCCCACCGCGTCGCAGATCTGCACAAAAACCGCCAGAATCTCCGCCGCCGTTCGCGCCCCCGCCGCGCGCCACTCGTTCAGCAGCCGCCCCGCCACATGTTCCCTCACTATGTACCGCCGCCCGTCCTCGGCCCGGTCCCCTTCGAGCAGCGAAACGATATGCGGATGCGCCAGCGACGCCAGAATCCGGATCTCCTTCCGGAACCGCGCCACCTCCTCCTGCCGCCATACCGGCCGGTCCAGCAGCTTGATCGCCACCGGCTTGTCGTACAGCGCGTCCGCCCGCCGCGCCAGAAACACCGTCGCCATCCCGCCCCGCCCGATCTCCCGCTCCACCCGGTACGGCCCGATCTCCCGCGGCGCGCTCCCCCGCCCCGCCCCCGACTCCAGAAACCCGCCGGCCCTCCCCTCCGCCGCCAGCAGCCGCGCCACCGCCTCC
>CAYMTH010000380.1:0-5268 GCA_964393235.1 uncultured Solibacteraceae bacterium
CGTCCTCACCACGGTCACCATCGTTTGCTCCTCCCTGCTCACCGGCATCGTGCTCGGCATTGCCCTTTCTCTCATCAAACTGATCTGGGCGATCTCGAACCTCGAGGTGTTGGTCGATACCGATCCGCTCTCCGATCGCATCGATGTCACGTTCACCGGCTCGGCCAGCTTCATCAACCTCCCACGTTTCACCGACGCGCTCGAGTCCCTCCCCGCCGCCGCCGACACCCACGTCCACCTCCGCGGACTCAGCTACATCGACCACGCGGTCGTCGAAGCGCTCTCCAACTGGGAAAAGGCCCGCTCATCCCGCGGCTCCCAGGTGCACGTCGAATGGGACGAACTCATGAACCTTTACCGGGAGAAAAACGACCGCAACGCGCGTAAACCAGAACCCGTGGGAACTCCGGTACACTAACCCTGTACCGGAGTTTTCCCACACCATGAAGAGACGTTCCTTCGCCCTCTCGGCCCTCGCCGCCTCCGGTGTCGCGCTCGCGCAAAAGGGTAAATTCAACCTCCCCGCGCCCTACGCGACACCGTCCTCCAACAACCGGCCGCAGGTCATCGCCCGCCCCGGCGGCGCCCGGCTGAACCTCCCCGCCGGCTTTTCCATCGAGGAATTTTCCACCGGCGACTTCGCCCGCCCGCGCGTGATGATCCACGGGCCGTCGAACGAAATCATCCTCTCCGATACCGTCATCGACGGCTCCGTCTTCGTCCTCTCCCCCGACGGCAAGTCGAAAAAGAAGATCATCGAAAAGCTCGACCGCCCCTTTGGCCTAGCCCTCCACCAGGGCTCGCTCTACGTCGCCGAACCCACGTCGATCAAGGTCTACCCCTACGACGCCAAGGCCCGGACGGCCACGCCGGCCTCGGCAAAGGCCACAACACGCGCACCCTTCTCATCAATCCCAAAACCAAACGGTTGATCGTCACCGTCGGCTCGGAATCCAACTCCAGCCCGGGCGAAGACCCCCGCCGCGCCGCCATCCACGAGTACAACCTCGACGGCACCGGCCACACCGTCCTCGCCACCGGTACCCGTAACCCGGTCGGCCTCCGCTTCTACCCCGGCACGCAGGACATCTGGGCCGCCATTCAGGAGCGCGACGGCCTCGGCGACGATCTCGTCCCCGACTACTTCACCAAAATCCAAAAGGGCGGCTTCTACGGCTGGCCCTTCGCCTACACCGGCCCCAACGAGGATCCCACCAACAAGGGCAAGGCCCCCGATCTCGTCGCCAAAACCCTCGAGCCCGACATGATCCTTGGCGCCCACGTCGCCGTCCTTGACGTCCTCTTCTACACGGGCAAAATGTTCCCCGCGAAGTACCGCGACGGCGCCTTTATCTGCCAGCACGGCTCCTGGAACCGCTCGCAGCGCATCGGGTATAACCTCGTCTTCGTCCCCTTCAAGAACGGCAAAATCGCCGGGCCCAAGGAGGACTTCCTCACCGGCTGGCTCCTCGATCCGTCGAAGCGCGAGGTCTGGGGCCGTCCCGTGGCCCTGCTCCAGCAGCCCGACGGCAGCCTGCTGCTCACCGACGATGGGGGAAACAAGGTGTGGCGTATCTCCTACAAGGGTTAATCCTGCTCGCCTTCACGCTGGCCGCGCAGCCCTTCAATCACAAGAAGGATGCCGCCGGCCAGCAGTGTGTCGCCTGCCATCCCCGCGATGACAAAAACGGCAAAAAGGTGAAGTTCAATCACCAGTTGCACATGAAGTTCGGCAACATCGCGCCGATGATCAAGGCCGCCGTCGCCGCCAACCAGTACCTCGACAAGAAGCCGCCCGAACACCTCGATACCAAGAACGCCTGTGCCGGCTGCCACCACGGCATCGAGCAGTCGGAAAACGTCAAAGCCTCAAACGTATTCCCGCAAATGGGCGACTGCCTCGTTTGCCACAACAAAATCGACCCGCCCTTCAGCTGCGAGAAGTGTCACGACAACGTCGCGTCGTTAAAGCCCATCAACCACACCCGCGACTTCATCGACCGCCACAACCGCAACAACGAAGGCCTCGACCGCTCCACCTGCTTCACCTGCCACGGCAAACGCTTCACCTGCCTCGGCTGCCATTAAAAAACCATAATTGGTGCCTGCCGCGAGTGTCCCCATTTTTCGGGGCGGCCCAACGGCCGCCCCGATGTGGCGATCTGCCTCGCCTTACCACTTAAACCGCAGCGCCGCCTGCATCGTCCGCGGCCCCCCGATCGTCGACGAGATCACCCCCGCCGTCCCCGGCCCGTTTGCCGCGAACGTCGAGGCCGGATTCGCGAACACCGGCGAGTTGAACGCGTTATACATCTCCCACCGGAACTCCACCCGGTAGCGTTCCTTCACCGCCACCGTCTTCCCGAACATGAAGTCGTACTGCATCTGCGCCGGCCCCCGCAGGATGTTCCGCCCTGTATTCCCCCACTGGTCCAGCGAGTCCGTGAACACCGAAGGATCGAAGTACGCCCCCAACCGGTCCTGCACCCGCCCCGACCTCACCGCCTCCGCCGCCGTTCGCCCCGGCACCATGCTCAACCGCACCCGCGCCGGCTGCGCGAACGTCGCGTTCCGCGTCGAGTTTCCGATCAGCGAAAACGGCGCCCCCGTCTGCAGCGTCGCCAGTCCGCTCACGTTCCATCCGCCCAGTAGCCCCTTCCAGAACCGCGGCGCCGGCACGTCCACCACGTACGCCGCCGTGAACCGGTGCGCCCGGTCGAAGTCCGACGGCCCCCGGTTCCCGGCGATATGAAACGCGTTATGCTCCACCACCGCGTTGTCGCTCGACACCGTATCGATCGACTTCGCCCACGTGTAGGAGAAGTTCCCCGTCACCAACCGCCCCATCCGCCGCCGCAGGTTCGCCTGCAGCCCGTGATACGACGACTTCCCCCAGTTCGACCGCTGCCGGAATCCCCCCGCCCGGTTCAACCCCAGAAACTCCGGCTTCACGAAGAAGTCCGGCGAGATCGCCGCCCCCGCCGAGTTCACGAGCGAATCGAACCCGTTCACCGGCGTCACCCGCGGATCCTCCGGCTGCGCCAGGTTCAACCGCGCCAGCAGCCCTACGCCCCGCGACCCCACATACCGCACGTCCAGCAGGTTCCCCCGGTCCAGTTCCCACTGCACGTTCATCGTCCACTGCTGCACGTACGGCGTCTTCAGGAACGGATCGACGAACGTGTTGTTCTTCGCGCTGAACGGCTCGCTGGCCGGAAACGCCGACCCGTCGAACCGCCGCCAGCTTGGCGTCCCCGCCGCGTTCCGCGCGATCGTCACGTTCAGCGGAATCTGGAACGGATTTACGTTCAGCCGCGGATACGGATCCGCCATGTCGAGCGGCGCCGGCACGTTCTGGTAGATGAAAAACGGCGCCGACAGCTGCAAATCCGATTTCACCGCCCCCGACACTCGCTCAAAGAAGATGCCGTAGCCCGACCGCACCACCACCTTCGGCGTCAGTTGCCACGCCAGCCCCACCCGCGGCGCGACGTTGTTGTAGTCCGGCCGGATTGTCGACCGCCACGGCGCCTTGTACACCTGATTCAGGTTGTACCCCACGCCCGGCTCCACCACGATCCCCACCTTCTCCGGCCGGAAATCCGGTTGAAAGAAAACCGACTTCTCATCGACATAAAACCCCGGCTTCAACCCCAGCGCCGCCGCGGCCGCCGCCGTATAGTAGTTCCCCATCCGCCCGTCCACGTCCGTCGGATTCCCGAAATAGTCCCACCGCACGCCCGCGTTCAGCGTCAGCCCCTTCCGCACCCGCCAGTCGTCCTGCGCGAACAGGCTCACGTCCCGCATCCGGAAGTGCCGCCGCGTGTCGCCCTGGTCCAGGTCGCTGCCGCCCCCGGCCGCCCCGTGCCCCGTAAAGAACAGCACCCAGTTGTCGTAGTCCAGGTCCCCGTTCGTCCGCGCCATGTACTCGCCCTTCAACTCCGGCCGCCGGAACTCCCCGCCGAAATGCACCGTGTGCCGCCCGGCGTTATAGGACACCGTTTCCGCCGCGTTGATCACCCGCTGCCGGTCGAAAAAGTCCCACGCGTTCCCGATCCCCGAAGTCGACCGCTGCGTGTTGATGTCGATCGTCGGCATCAGCGACGCCAGCCCGCCCACCGCCTTCTCCAGCGGATTGAAAATGCCGAGCGTCGAATTCTGAATGTCCCGGTACTTCGAGATCCGCGTATTAAACAACTCAAAGAACCCGCCCCGGAACTCGCTCACCACCCGCCCCCCGAACGTCCGTGTCCAGTTCAACGACCCCGCCCACGACGGCGTCTGCCCCTGCGTCGGTGACGGCGACGAGTTCGCCCACCCGAACGCTTCTTCCACATACGACTGCGCCTTCGTGTAGTTCAATCGCAACCGGCTCGCCGTCGAAAGGTAATGGTCGATCGTCCCCGACCCCGACCACGTCTGAAACATCGTCGGAAACGACTGCTGCAGCAACCGCTCCTGTCCGAAACTCACCGTCGCCGGCAGCACCGGCATAGCGCCCGTCGTCGAAGGCAGCAGAAACCGCCCGTCCCGCTTCACGTTCAGCACGTTGATCGCCACTGGATGAATGTCCGCCGCCGTCAGTGTCCGCAGCGTCGGCGTCGCCGTGTCGCTGAAGAACTTCCGCTCCAGCCCCGGCACCTGCTCGGCCGGAAACGCCCGGATGCTCTGCAGAAATCGCGCCGCGAATCCCGGCGTCTCCGCCCCGCTCCGCAGCCACTGGTTCGCCACCGCCGCGATCGATTCCCGTGTCCGCACGTCGCCCAACCCCTCCGGAATCCCTGTCGCCGCGATCGCCCGCTGCGCGTACCCGGACAGAAACTCCACCCGCTGCACGCTGCCGAAATAGAACGTCCGGTCCCGCTTGATCTTCCCGCTGAACGTCACGCCCGTCTCGTTCCGCCGGAACTTCGGCCGCGCCGTCCCCGCCCGGTTCAGAAAGAACTCATTCGCATTCAGCCGCTCGTTCTGCAGAAAGTGGTACGCCGACCCGTGGAAGTCGTTCGATCCGCCCCGCGTGATCATTTGAATGTGCCCGCCGCCGTTCCGCCCCGTCATCGCCGAGTAGAGCGCCGTCTGCATCTCCACCACTTCCAGCGAATCCAGCGGAATCTGAATGTTGCTCCCCAGCCCGCCGCCGCTGTTCATCATGTTCGTCGCATCGATCCCGTTCAGCGAAAGCGAGTTGTTCGACGGCCGCGCCCCGTTCACCGACGGGTTCAGCGACTGCGTCGCGTCGTCGGCCTGCGCCCCGGGCGCCGTCGCCAG
>CAYMTH010000380.1:5278-5640 GCA_964393235.1 uncultured Solibacteraceae bacterium
CCCGTCCGGTCCGGCAGCGGCGCGTTCACCCCCGCCTCGGCCACCAGCAGATGCGTGATGTTCCGCGATGCCGTCGGCAGCGTCTGAATCTGCTCCGCCGTCAGTGCAACGGACTGCGTCGCCCGCGCCGTCTGCAGCATGTCGACGGTCCCCGAAACCTGCACCTGCTCCACTACGCCCTTCGCCCGCAGCGCCAGCGTTGCCCGCCCCGCCCCCGGCGTGTTCATCGTCGCCGGCTCAAATCCCGCGAACGAGACCTCCACCCTTCCCGCCTCGCAAACCGGCAGCGCGAAACTGGCGTCGCCGTTCCCGTTCGTCTGCGCCTCCAGCGCGACGTTCTTCCCGTTCTTCCAAACCACGCG
>CAYMTH010000381.1:0-4483 GCA_964393235.1 uncultured Solibacteraceae bacterium
GACGCCGGAGGTGACGATCGGCGGGCGGACGGCGCCGGTGCTGTTCTGCGGGCTGGCGCCCGGATTTGTGGGCCTGTATCAGATCAACGCGACGGTTCCGGCCGACGCCCCGGCGGGGATTCAGCCGCTGGTGGTGCGGTCGGCGGGCGTGGCTTCGAAGCAGGCGGCGCTGCCGGTGCAGTAATCCGGAGGAATCGTTGTAACATTTGGCGGGGCCCGGGGTTTCTATTCCTGAGTGAGAATAGAACCTATGGGTCCCGTTAGATTCTTTGTTGGGTTATATCTGCTGGCTGGTGCGGCGCTATTTGCCCAGGAGTTGCCGGACTGGTTCGTGGTGGAGCTGTCCGAGCCGCCGGTGGAGCGGGCGCGGGGAGCGCGGCGTATCCGGGAGTCGCAGGCGGCGGCGCGCGCGGCGATCGCGGCGCGGACGCAAGGCCGGGCCGAAGTGCGGGAGACGCTCGAGGTGGTGATGAACGGGCTGATCGTGCGGGCCCCCGGGGGAGCGGCCGAACTGGCGTCGATTCCGGGCGTGCGGCGCGTGTGGCCGGTGTACAAGGTGCGGCCGGAACTGGACCGGGCGGTGGCGCTGCTGGGGATCACGCGGGCGTGGGAGGCGATCGGCGGACCGGAGCGGGCGGGGGCTGGGGTGAAGATTGCGATCGTCGATACGGGGCTCGATCTGGGGCATGCGGGATTCAAGACGGACTCGATGCAGGCGCCGGAGGGGTATCCGAAGGCGACGAACGAAGAGATTAAGGGCCGATTGAACGGGAAGGTGATCGTTTACCGGACCTACGATGAGATGCTGGGTTTTCCGGTGGCGGCCGAGGACCGGTCGGGGCACGGGACGGGCGTGGCGATGGCGGCGGCGGGGTTGAAGGCGAGTTCGCAGTATGGGGAAGTGCAGGGCGCGGCGCCGGGGGCGTGGCTGGGCGTATACAAAGTCTTTTCCGGGCCGGACGGGGACGATTCGAGCACGGCGGCGATTCTGAAGGCGATCGACGACGCGGTGGCCGATGGGATGGATGTGATCAACATGAGTCTCGGGGTTCCGCTACATGTGCGGCGGGAGTACGATCCGTTCCTGCCGGCGCTGGAGCGGGCGGCGGGGATGGGTGTGATGGTGGTGAAGTCGATGGGCAACGCGGGGCCGGTGCGGTCGTCTGGTTCTGCGCCGTCGATGGGCGATTTCGGGATTACGGTGGGCGCGAGCTGGGCCGACCGGTTCTTCGGATCGGGTGTGAAGGTAAACGGCGGGGAGCCGTTTTTCGCGATTCCCGGGGACGGGCCGAAGCCTGACGGTATGTTGACGGGGCCATTCCGGGACATGGAGAAGACGGATCCGACCGGCCTGGCGTGCGCGCCGCTGCCGGCAGGGTCGCTGCGGGGAACGGTCGTCTTGATCCTGCGCGGGGAGTGCACGTTTGAGCAGAAGCTGACCAATGCGGCAAGGGCAGGGGCGACCGGCGCGGTGATCTATACGCACGCGGCCTCCCCGAACGCGAATCCGTTCACGGCCGGGGCGGCGACGCTGCCGGCGGTGATGGTGAGCAACCGGAGCGGGCTGGGGATCAAGCGGGTGCTGGCGGCGACGCCGGAATCGACGGTGGAGATCTCATTCGACGATATGATGCCGTTTTCGCTCGACGCCGACGGCGTGGCCGACTTTTCGTCGCGCGGGCCGGGGCCGGACGGCACGATCCGGCCGGACGTGGTGGCGATCGGAGAAGAGGTCCTGACGGCGACGCAGCGCATTCACCCGGGCGGCGAGCTCTTCAACGCGAGCGGGTACACGTTCCAGTTCGGGACGAGTATCGCGTCGCCGCTGGTGGCGGGATCGTACGCGATCTTGAAAGCGGCGCGGCCGGGGCTGCGGCCGGCGGAGTACCGGACGCTGCTGGTGAATTCGGCGCAGCGGCTGCCGGTGGCCGAGCGGGCGCGGCCGATGGAAAGCGGTGCGGGCCGGGTGGACACGGCGGCGGCGTTGAAAGGCCAATTGGCGATCGAGCCGGTGTCGATCGCCTTCGGGCTGGGGACGCAGCGGGCGGACGTGACGCGGCGGGCGCGGGTGCGGAACGCTGGGACGCGGGTGGGGACGTGGAAGGTGGAGATCGAGACGGAGGACGGCATGAAGCCGGCGGTGGAGCCGGCGGAGTTCTCGCTGGGGCCGGGCGATACGGTGGACCTGCGGGTGGCGCTGGCCGGCGATGTGCCGGTGGGCGAGACGCAAGGGCACATCGTGTTACGGGAGGTGGGCGGACCGGAGGGCGCGGTGGCGCACCGGATCGCTTACTGGTATGGCGTGGCGTCGCAGCGGGCGGCGTCGGTCACGGTGAACCCTTCGGCGCCGGCGACGGCGGCGGCGGGGGAGACGGTCCGGGTGACGGCGCTGATCACCGACGAGATCGGGGCGGCGATTACGGCGGAGGCTCCGAAGGTGCGGGTGCTGGAGGGGAGCGGCGATGTGGTGGGCGTGGACTCGGCCGAGGAGTTGTACCCCGGCTACTGGCTGCTAAGGCTGCGAGTGGCGGGCGCGCCGGGCGAGGTGAACCGGTTCCGGATCGAGGCGGGCGAGGTGGTGCGGGAGGTTTCCATCCGGGTGCGGTAGGCGGACCCCGAGGCGAGGGTGCGGCTGGTATACTACTGGGGGAAAGCATTCAGGTTCAGACATGGAAGAATTGAAGAAAAAGCTGCAGGAAGAGATTGCGGCTTTGGAATACGAGCTCCGGTCGGAGTTGCCCAAGGAGATTCTGCGGGCGCGGGAACTGGGCGATCTGAGCGAGAATGCGGAGTACCACGCGGCGAAGGAACGGCAGGGGCTGGTGAATGCGCGGCTCGGGCAGCTGAAGAAGCGGCTGGCGGAGTTGTCGATGATCGATCTGGCGAAGGTTCCGCGGGACCGTGTGGGATTCGGGACGACGGTGGTGGTATTCGACCTCGTCAAGGAAGAAGAGTTGACTTACCGGTTGGTGGCGAGCGAGGAATCGGACGTGAAGAACGGGCTGATTTCGACGAGTTCGCCGATCGGCAAAGGGCTGCTGAACAAGCGGGTGGGCGACGAAGTGAAGATCGTGGCGCCTGGCGCGACGCTGCAGTATGAGATCGTCCGCGTGACGACCATTCACGGCGAAGTGGTCGAGTAGGGCTGCCGGTAATCCATGACCATTACGAGTGCCATTGGCGCGAGTTGTAACAAGATCATCCTGTTGATTGTGCGCGGACTGGCGCTGTCGCGGATTCATCCGAACGTGCTGACGGCGATCGGGCTTTTGATCAATGTCTTCGCGGCGTGGATGCTGGCCAAGGGTGAGTTTTTCCGGGCCGGGCTGGTAATCATCGGCGCGGGTCTGTTCGATATGGTGGACGGGCGCGTGGCGCGGCACACGAACCAGGTGACGCGGTTCGGCGCGTTTTTCGATTCGGTTCTCGACCGGTATTCGGACCTCGGGTTGTTGATGGGGCTGCTGGTCTACTACGCGAATATCGACCGGTTTTTCTATGTCGTGCTGACGGCGGTGGTGATGACCGGGTCGGTGATGGTGAGCTACGCGCGGGCGCGGTCGGAGAACCTGATTCCGAGCTGCAAGGTGGGTTTCGCGGAGCGGCCGGAGCGGGTGGTGCTCTTGATCATCGGCGCGCTGTTTGACCGGATGGCGCCGGTGCTGTTCGTGATCGCGGTGATCTCGAACCTGACGGTGATCCACCGGATGATGTACACGTTCCAGCAGGCCAAGCAGCTGGAAGAGGCGCAGTTGCGTCCGGCGGGCGTGGACACGGCGAAGGATACGGCGAAGAAGGGCTAGTCTTCGAAGACGACGACCGCCATGGCGACGGCGGCGGTGTGGGTAATGGTGAGGTGGACGCGGCGGACGCCGCGGGCGGCGGCGAGTTGCGCGGCGACGCCGGAGAGCTGGAGTGTCGGCTTGCCGGAGGGCTCGCGGGTGACGGCGAAGTCCTTCCAGGTGACGCCGCCGGAGAGTCCTGTGCCGAGGGCCTTCATGCCGGCTTCCTTGGCGGCGAAGCGGCCGGCGAGGCGCTCGTCGGCGTTGGCTTTCGAGAGGGCGTAGCGGATCTCGGAATCGGTATAGACGCGGTTGAGAAAACGGTCGCCGAAGCGTTCGCGGCTGGCGCGGATGCGGGGGACTTCCGCGAGGTCGGAACCGATGCCGAGAATCATGGGATGGGGCGCTCCAGAACCATTATGGGGGGTAGAATGTAGGATATGCATATCCCGGACGGGATCCTGTCGGCACCGGTGTGGGTGGCGTTGAACGTCGCCGCGGCGCCGGGCATTGGGTTTGCCGTGCGGAAGGCAAAGGAGAGCCTGCAGGAGGGGCAGGTGCCGTTGCTGGGGGTGATGGGGGCGTTCGTTTTCGCGGCGCAGGCGATGAACTTTCCGGTGGGATTCGGCACGAGCGGGCATCTGCTGGGCGGGGCGCTGCTGGCGATGACGCTGGGGCCGGGCGCGGCGACGATCGTGCTG
>CAYMTH010000381.1:4493-5565 GCA_964393235.1 uncultured Solibacteraceae bacterium
GTTTCAGGACGGCGGGCTGCTGGCGCTGGGGGCGACCACGTTCAACATGGCCTTCGTGGGTGTGTGGGCGGGGTGGGCGCCGTACCGTTTGCTGCTGGCGACGCGGTGGCGGACGGCGGGCGTTTTGCTGGGGGGGTTTCTTTCCGTCCTGGCCTCGGCGGCGGCGGCGATTCTGGAATTGCGGCTGTCGGGCGTGGCGATGGGGGCGACGGTGGTGGGGATTTCGGCGGGCGTGTTCGTGGTGACGGCGGTGATGGAGGGGCTGATTACGGTCACCGTGTTTCAGTCGATCGAGCGGTTGAACCCCGGATGGATCCGTTCTCCGCGGGGCGTGCCGGGGCGGGCGCTGGGCGTGCTGGCGACGGTGGCGCTGCTGCTGGTTGTGGTGGGCGTGCTGTACGTTTCGGCGCTGCCGGACGGCTTCGATTCGCTGGCGGAGCGGGTGGGCGTGGCGTCGCGGGAAACGGCGTTGTTCGCGGCGCCGCTAGCCGACTACGAGGCGCCGTTCGTGAGCGGGGATTGGGCGCGGAAGGCGCTGGCCGGGGTGGCGGGCCTGGCGGTGATCTGGGTGCTGTGCCTGACGGTGGGCCGGCTGCTGCTGCGGCAGAGGAGCGCGTAGTTGCGTGACCGGGTGGGGAAGTCGCCCCGGCTGGAGGAATGGGCGCGGCGGGATTCGATATTGCACCGGCGGGACGCGCGGGCGAAGATAGGCGCGACGCTACTGTTTCTGGTGGCGGTGTCGACGATGCGGCCGGGGGATCCGCGGGAGTACGCGCCGGCGGCGGCGGTGCTCGGGCTGGGGGTGGCGGCGGGGCGGCTGCCGCTGGGCGAGTTGCTGCTGCGGGGGATGGTGATTCTGCCGTTTCCGCTGGTGTTCGCGCTGGTGAGCTGGGTCGAGACGGGGGACGGGGCTTGGGCGGCGGGGTTGCTGGCACGGAGTTCCCTGTCGGCGGTGGCGGTGCTGTTGCTGATGGGGGTGACGCCGCTGGCGGAGTTGTTGCGCGGGTTGCGGGGGCTTGGGGTGCCGGCGATGCTGGTGATGGTGCTGCAGGGGCTGGTGCGGTATCTGCAG
>CAYMTH010000382.1:0-5582 GCA_964393235.1 uncultured Solibacteraceae bacterium
GAAGAAGGAGACCTTGACGCCGTTATCGGCGAACTCCTTGGCGGCCTGGCGGAGTTCGGCTTCGGTCATGTCGGCGTAGTGCTTACGGGCGCCCGGGACGGCGCGCACTTCCAGGTAGCGGAGGCCGTATTTCTTGGCAAATTCGAAGTTTTCGGCGGGTGTTTTGCCGCTTTCGTCGGTCACGGTGGCCAGACGGGCGCGGTCAATGCGAACACGTTTCCCAAACAACGGAGAAGCGGCGAGCCCGAGGCCCGCGGTAAAGAACTTTCTACGATCCATCAGGGAGAGGTTAGCACAGACTAATCGCCCATCAGACGGCCGTAGCCGGCCAGACCGGGCATGTGATCGCAGATCGCCTTGATCGAAGCCGTCAGCGGGATGGCCAGCACGAGGCCGATGCCGCCCCAGAGGAAACCCCAGAACATGAGCCCGACCGTGACGGCGAGCGGGTTCAGGTGGACGCGGGAGCCGACCAGTTTGGGGTAGAGCAGGTTGAGCGCGAGCAGGTGGAAGAAGGCCACCGTGGTGCCGATGACGAGATAGTCGGTGACGTTGTCGTAGACGGTCAGCGCGGCCAGGAACGGCGGCAGGATGGCCAGCGGCAGCCCGATATAGGGGACGAGGCTGAGAAAGCCGCTGAGCGGGCCGACGATGAGCCAGTAGGGCACCTTGACGAAGTAGAAGAAGCCGGCCGAGACCAGGGCGAGCAGGAGGCCGAGGATGAAGTTGCCGACCACGTACGCGCGGGCCATGCGGGCGATGCCGTCGAGCGTGGCGGCGGCGACGCCGCGCGATTCGCCCTGAAAGACGCGGAGGAAGTTATGGACGAAGTGGTCGCGCCAGCTGAGCATGAAATAGACGAGAAACGGCACGAACGAGGCCATCAGCAGGATGTCGTAGAACTGGTTCCAGTTCTCGTAGAAGTAATCGACCACGGGCGAGCGTTCGGGTTTGATGCGCACTTCCTGGACGGGCGGCGGCAGGAGGGGCGCCATGGTCATCGGCGGGTCGGTGGCGCGGCGGCGGCGGGTGTTGGCGGCCTGCTGCTGTTTCTGCTGTTCGGCCTGCTGGGCGGCGAGGCGTTCCTGGTCGCGGACGCGGCGGGGCGTGATCAGGTCGTTGACCGCCTTTTCGGCGGCTTCGACTTCGATCAGCACCTTGTCGGTGAGTTGGCTGATGCGCTGGCTGTAGGCGGGCAGTTCTTCCCAGATACCGGCGGCCTGGGTGTAAGTGAGCAGGGCGCCGGAGTAGAGGACCATCAGCGCCAGCGAGCAGACGAGAAAGCTGGCGACGCCGCGCGGCAGTTTGAACCGGATGAAGAGGTTAACAACCGGTTCGAGGATGAACGCGATAAAGATCGACAGCAGCAGTGTGACGATAAACAGGCGGCCAAAGTAGAGTAAGGCCGTGGCGACGCCGAAGGTAAATAAGATACCTCCGGTGTTGCGGATCTGCACGATCGATGGAGTTGGAGAGTCCTGGACCGCCACGTTGCCCCACTATCCCGTTAGGGTATCATGGCGGCGCGGCGGCACCCTATAATCGATAGGGAATGCGGATTCTGGCCATCGATTACGGGCGGAAGAGGATCGGGCTGGCGATCAGCGACCCGTTGGGGGTGATGGCGCACGGGCTGGAGACGCTGCACCGGAAGAGTGTGCGGAAGGACGTGGCGTATCTGGAAAAGCTGGTGCGGCAGCAGGGGGTGGGGCTGATCGTGGTGGGCAATCCACTGCTGTTGGACGGGACGCCGAGCGAGATGTCGGTGGAAGCCGAGGAGTTCGGGGCGCGACTGGCGGAGGCGTGTGGGGTGGAGTACCGGATGTGGGATGAGCGGATGACGTCGCTCGAGGCGGGGCATCTGCTGCGGGAGACGGGGCGAGCGCCGGGGCGCGACGGCGGGGTGGACCAGATGGCCGCGCGGATTATTCTGGACAGTTATCTGGCGGCGCAATGAAACGAGTTCTCTTAATCGCGGCGGCGGTGGCGGCGGCCGCGGCGACTTATCTGGCGGTGACAATGTCCCGGCCCTATCAGGGGTTCCGGGAGGATCAGTTTGTCGAGTTCCCGCGCGGGACGGGCACGGTGGAGATGGCGCGTCGGCTGGCCGAGGCCGGCGTGGTGCCGTCACGTTACCACCTGATGCTGGCGCGGGCGCTGCGACCGGGCGACCGGTGGCAGGCGGGCGAGTACCGGTTCCACAAGCCGGCGAGCGTGTGGGAGATCGCCGGGAGGCTGCGGAAGGGCGACGTGTACCTGGTCGAACTGCGGATTCCCGAGGGATACAACCTGTTCGATATCGGCACGGTGGTGGAAGAAGCGGGGCTGGGAAAAGCGGCCGAGTTCATCGCGGCGGCGAAGAATCCGGCGATGGTGCGGGACGTGGCGCCGGGGGCGCCGTCGCTCGAGGGGTTCCTGTTCCCGTCGACGTACCATGTGCCGCGGAAGATCGGGGTGGAGGGGCTGCTGCGGCTGTTTACGGAGCAGTTCAAGAAAGAGTGGAGGGCGGCGGGGGGCGCGGGGGACGCGCTGCGGGCGGTGACCTTGGCGTCGCTGGTCGAGAAAGAGACCGGCGCAGCGGACGAGCGGCCGCTGGTGGCGTCGGTTTATCACAACCGGCTGAAGGAGCGGATGCGGCTGGAGGCGGACCCGACGACGATCTACGCGGCGATGCTCGAAGGGGTGTGGCGGGGCACAATTTACAAATCCGACCTGCAGCGGGCGCACCCGTACAATACCTATGCGGTGGCGGGGCTGCCGCCGGGGCCGATCGCAAATCCGGGGCGGGCGGCGATCGCGGCGGCGCTGCGGCCGGCTGAGAGCCCGTACCTGTTTTTCGTGGCGAAGGGCGACGGGACGGGACGGCACAACTTCTCGAAGACGCTGGACGAGCACAACCGGGCGGTGGCGGCCTGGCGGCGGGGCCGGAAGGGCTGAAGATGGGCGGGCGGCGGGAGAAGCTGACCGCGTGGCTCGAGGAAAACGTACGCGAAAGACGCGTCGAAATGCACGATTTTGAGGCATTATTGACGCATTTGGGGCCCATTTCGGAGCCGGATTTGCGGCGTCTGCTGCGGGAGTCGGGGGCGGAGTTGCATCCGCTGGCGGCGGGAGTGGACCAGGAGGACTTCCCTGCCCTGCGGGCGTCGCTCGAGCGGCTGGCGCAGTTTTACGAGGGCGGCGGCGCGGCGGCGCGGCGGGCGGCGCGGGCGGTGGTGATCACGGCGAAGGATCACGCCAAACTGGTGGCGCGGAACCGGCGGGTGAGCGGGGAGCGGCGGGCGGAGAAGGCGGAGATGGTGGAGTGGATGCTGACGTGGCTGGAAAACCCGGCGGTGTTTCCGCTTTGGATCCGCTTGAAGGACGGCTAGCGCGCCGTTTATACTCGTCTTCGTACCTGCCGTGCAACGCGCCGATTCCAACCCGCCGATGCCGCTGCTGAGCGCGAACCGGGACCTCAACGACCCGCTGGCGCCGCGCCGCGAAGCCGCGCTGTTCTACGGGCTGTTTCTGCGCGGGCACAAGGTGGACGCGCTGCGGCGGGACATCGACGTGCCGATGGACCTGCTGAAGAAATGGCTGCACGGCCGGCAGTACGACCACGACAATTTCCGGGACAACCTGAAGCAGCTGTACCGCTACCGGAAGCAGGTGCTGGCGATTTTCGACCAGCTGGTACTTAACGAACCGCGCCGAAGCCGCGTACAGTAGAGTTACTATGCGCTTGCCGATCTATCAGGTCGACGCCTTTAGCCGGCGTCGATTCGCGGGAAACCCCGCCGCCGTCTGTCCGCTGCGGAAGTGGCTGCCGGACACGATGCTGCAGCAGATCGCGGCGGAGAACAACCTGGCCGAAACCGCCTTCTTCGTCGCCGAGCCGGACGGTTACCGGCTGCGATGGTTCACGCCGGAAGTCGAGGTCGACCTGTGCGGGCATGCGACGCTGGCGTCGGCCTATGTGCTGATGGACTGCCTGGGTTTCGGCGGGGACCAGGTGACGTTTCACACGCGGTCGGGCGCGTTGACGGTATCGAAGACGGGCGAGATGTTCACGCTGGACTTCCCGGCGCGGCCAGGGGCGCGGCAACCGGCGGATCCGGCGCTGGCGGCGGCGCTGGGAGCCGAGCCGGAGGCGATCTACGCGGCGCGGGATACGATGTGCGTGTTCCGAACGGCGGCCGAGGTGGCGGCGATGCGGCCGAACATGGAGGCGCTGGCGCGGGTGGATTCGTTCGCGGTGATCGTGACGGCGCCAGGCGAGGATTGCGATTTTGTGTCGCGATTCTTCGCGCCGAAGGCGGGGATCAACGAAGATCCGGTGACGGGGTCGGCGCACTGCACGCTGACGCCGTACTGGTCGGAACGGCTGGGCAAGAAAGAGATGTTCGCGCGGCAGATATCGGCGCGCGGCGGGGAGTTGTGGGTGGAAGACCGCGGCGACCGGGTGCGGATGAGCGGCTACGGGGCGCTGTACCTGACCGGGTTTATCGAGCTGGACTGACGGGGAGTTCGAGCGAGAGGCGGAACCAAGGCCAGTGGGCGCGGACGCGGGCGCGCGGGGCGAGGGCGCGGAGCTCGGCTGGGGTGAAGGCGGCGTCGACGCTGATGACGCCGTCGTGGACGGTGATGGGGTGCCAGCGGGCGAGCCAGCGGGTGGCGGGGAGGAAGCCGCGGGAGAGCGGGTGGCGGTGGAGGTCGACGGCGAGGACGGCGTCGCGGGCGGCGGATTCGAAGTTGGCGAGGATGCGGCGGACGGCGTCGTCTTCGAAGTGGTGCAGGAAGAGGCTGCAGATGACGAGGTCGACGCTTTTCGGGCGGATGGGCCAGTAGAAGACGTCGGCGGCGACGCGGGAGCCGGCGGCGGAGCGGAGGAGGCGTTCGGCGCGGTCGAGGGCGACGAAGCGGGCGCGGGGGAAGCGGGCGGCGAGCCAGCGGAGGGTGGCGCCGTCGGCGGCGCCGGCGTCGAGGACGAGGGCGTCGGGGCGGCGGGCGAGGTAGGGGGCGAGGAGGGCGGCGAGGGTGCGGTTGCCGCCGAGCCAGCGGTTGATGCGGTCGAGGTCGCGGAGGTTGGCGGCCACGTCGGCGGCCGGGGCATCGTCCATCAGTTCCGGCTCGATTGTGCGTGCCATGATAAGGAGATCATGGATATTGTGACAGGTAACATCGGCTGGATCGAGGTGGTGTGCGGGCCGATGTTTTCCGGCAAGAGCGAGGAGCTGATCCGGCGGCTGCGGCGGGCGAAGATCGCGCGGAAGCGGGTGCAGGTGTTCAAGCCGGTGCTCGACGACCGGTATTCGGCCGATGAGATCGTTTCGCACTCGGACGCGCGGATGCCGTCGCAGGTGATCAAGGACGCCAAGGAGGTGCTGGGGCTGTTGGACTGGCGGACGCAGGTGATCGGGTTCGACGAGGCGAATTTTCTGGGGCCGAACCTGGTGGAGATCGCGCAGCAGCTGGCCGATTCGGGCAAGCAGGTGCTGATCGCGGGACTGGACACCGATTATCTGGGGCGGCCGTTTCCGCCGATTCCGGAGCTGCTGTCGCTGGCCGAGTCCATCACGAAGACGCTGGCGATCTGCATG
>CAYMTH010000383.1:0-5579 GCA_964393235.1 uncultured Solibacteraceae bacterium
CACCGACGAAGGCGCCGAACCCACCCAAATCGTCCAGTTCGCCGGCCGCAACCGCCAGTTCCATTCCGCCGTTACCCTCACCGTCGCCAAGCGCAAATCCACCAACGCCATCGAGGTCGCCGAAGACGTCCTCCATCGCGTCGAAGCCGTCAAACCCAACCTCCTCCCCAACGGCGTCGAACTCACCATCACCCGCCACTACGGCGAAACCGCGGCCGAAAAGTCCAACGAACTGCTCTTCCACATGGCCATCGCCGTCTTCTCGGTGACGCTGCTGATCGGCCTCACCCTCGGCTTCCGCGAATCCGGCATCGTCTTCGTCGCCATCCCGGTCACCCTCGCCCTCACCCTCACCGTCTTCTACCTCTACGGCTACACCCTCAACCGCATCACGCTATTCGCTCTCATCTTCTCCATCGGCATTCTCGTCGATGACGCCATCGTCATCGTCGAAAACATCGTCCGCCACGCCCGCATGGAATCGAACGCCGGCCGCCCCCTCACCGAGGTCGCGATTGAGGCCGTCGACGAGGTCGGCAACCCCACCATCCTCGCCACCCTCACCGTCATCGCCGCCATCCTCCCCATGGCCTTCGTCGGCGGCCTCATGGGCCCCTACATGCGCCCCATCCCCATCGGCGCCACCGCGGCCATGATCTTCTCCCTCATCGTCGCCTTCCTCGTCACCCCGTGGGCCACCCTCCGCCTGCTCAAGTCCGGCGGCCATGCCCACGAAGGCCATGAGGACAAGCTCACCGTCCTCTACCGCAAATGGATGGACCGCCTCATCCACCAGCCCTTCTTCCGCTGGTCCTTCCTCGGCGCCGTCGCCTTCATGCTGATCGCCGCCTGCGGCCTCGTCTACATCAAGTTCGTCGAAGTCAAAATGCTGCCCTTCGACAACAAGAGCGAGTTCCAGGTCATAATCAACATGCCCGAAGGCACCCCGCTCGAAGAGACCGCCCGCGCCGCCCGCGCCCTCGCCGAGGCGGGCATCGAACAGCCCGAGGTCGTCAACCTCCAGACCTACGCCGGCACCGCCTCGCCCTATAACTTCAACGGCCTCGTCCGCCACTACTTCCTCCGCTCAGGCCCCCACATGGCCGACATCCAGGTCAACCTCCTCGGCAAGGAACACCGCGACCTCCGCAGCCACGACATCGCCCGCCAGGTCCGCGATAAGCTCACCCCCGTCGCCAAACGCTACAACGCCCGCATCCAGTTCGCCGAAGTGCCCCCCGGCCCGCCCGTCCTCCAAACCCTCGTCGCCGAAATCTACGGCCCCGACGCCGCCGGCCGCGACCGCATCGCCCGCGAAATGATGGCCATCTTCGAAAAGACCAAAGGCGTCGTCGACGTCGACTGGTACGGCGAAGACGACCAGCCCCGCCGCCGCTATAAGATCGACGAGACCAGGGCGGCCGCCCACGGCATCACCGCCGAAATGCTCGCCCGGACGCTCGAGTTGAGCTCCGCCGGCCACCAGGCCGGCCTGCTCCACGACGACGCCTCCCGCGAGGACATCCCCATCCAGCTCCGGCTCGACCGCGCCGCCCGCTCCCGCCCCGAGACGTTCCTCTCCCTCCGCGTCAACGGCGTTGCCCTCAGCGAATTCGTAACCGTCGAAGAGGCCATCGCCGACAAGGCCATCTACCGCAAGAACCTCATGCCGGTCACCTACGTCACCGCCGACGTCGCCGGCGTCGTCGAAAGCCCGGTCTACGCCATCCTCGACCTCGGCCCGCAGATCGAAAAGATCGATACCCGCGGCGGCTACAAGATCGAGCAGTTCACCGCCACCCAGCCCTCCGACGACCTCAAATACGCCATGAAGTGGGACGGCGAATGGCACATCACTTACGAGGTGTTCCGCGACCTCGGCATCGCCTTCGCCGCCGTCCTCATCCTCATCTACATCCTCGTCGTCGGCTGGTTCGAAAGCTTCCTCACCCCCATCCTCATCATGGCCGCCATTCCCTTCTCCCTCGTCGGCATCCTCCCCGCCCACGGCATGTTGAGCGCCTTCTTCACCGCAACTTCGATGATCGGCTTCATCGCCGGCGCCGGCATCGTCGTCCGCAATTCCATCATCCTCGTCGACTTCGTCGAGCTGCGCCGCAAGGAGGGCATGCCCCTCGACCTGGCCGTCATCGACGCCGGCGCCGTCCGTTTCCGCCCCATGATGCTCACCGCCGCCGCCGTCGTCGCCGGCTCGCTCGTCATCCTCTTCGATCCCATCTTCCAGGGTCTGGCCATCTCCCTCATGGCCGGCGAAATCGCCAGCCTCCTGCTCAGCCGCATGACCGTGCCGATCCTGTACTATGTCTTCAACCGCAAAGGAGAAAACTAACCCATGTCCCTCGACCAGATGCTCCGCATGATCGCCGGCTTCTTCGTGATGCTGTCGGTCGCCCTCGGCTACTTCGTCAATCCCAACTGGTACTACTTCACCGCCTTCGTCGGCCTGAACCTGTTCCAGTCCGCCTTCACCAACTGGTGCCCCATGATGACCTTCCTGAAGAAGTTCGGCTACCGCTGACCCTGTCCGACCCAACTTCCCCGAAACCCAAACGGCGCCGACCGGACTACAACCTCTGAATCGGGCTAGTATGGTGAATTCCCGCCTTTTTCCTTGCCGGCGTCTACGCGGTCTTTTTCTACCGCCGTTTCGCCGGCAAAGTCGACAAACGGGCTGCAACTTGAACGAAATTCCGGGGTTTAAAGTTGGTTATGACAATTCGTGGCGCTGTCCTTGCGCTCCTTCTGGGCCTGCCCGCCCTCGCCCAGACCTGTACTTCGGTCAGTCTGAATAACACAGGAGCTTTCGCCAGCGCCGGCGGCGGCAACGGAACGTTCACCATCACCGGGAACCCGTCGAACTGCCAGAAATCCGCCTCATCCACCGCCCCGTGGATCTCCATCTCCTTCGGCGGCGGCACCGCCAACCCGTCCACCATCGGCTACACCGTCCAGGCCAATACCTCGCCAAATCAACGGGTTGGCACGATCTCCATCAACAACGGTCTCGCCTCTTTTTCCATCACTCAGTCCGGCATCTCCTGCACATTCTCGATCTCCCCGGCAACCGCCAACGTCTCCGCCGACGGCGGCTCCGGCACAGCCACCGTTTCCACCCCCGCCGAGTGCCCCTGGACCGCCTCCGTCAACGTCCCCTGGATCACCGTCAACGGCGCCGGCACCGGCAACGGCTCACTCTCCTACTCCGTCCAGCCCAACACCACCCGCGAGTCCCGCACCGGTACCATCTCGGTCGGCTCCGACACCCTCGTCATCACCCAGCAGCCCGCCTGCGGCTTCACCCTCTCCCCCTCCTTCCAGCAGATCCGCGCCACCGCCGAAACCGGAACCGTCACCATCACCGCCACCTCCTCGGCCTGCGTCCGCAACGCCGTCTCTGACTCCTCCTGGCTCACCATCCCCGTCGGCTCCTCTGGCACCGGCAACGGCACCCTCTCCTGGTCCGCCGCCGCCAACAACACCCCAACCACGCGCACCGGCCGCATCACCCTCGGCGACGCCACCTTCACCCTCGAACAGGCCGGCGGCGCCTGCTCCTACGCCCTAAACCCCGGCGCCCAGCGCTTCACCGCGCTTGGTGGCGCCGGCACCTTCACCGTCAACACCGCCTGCCAGTGGACCGCCACCACCTCGGCTAACTGGCTCTCGGTCACCAGCGCCACCTCCGGCGCCGGCACGTCCACACTCGCCTTCCGCGCCGATCCGAATCCATCCCCCGCCGAGCGCACCGGATCCATCCTCGTCGGCACCGAGGCCTTCCTCGTCACCCAGGACGGCGCCGCCTGCAACCTGAACCTCTCCTCCTCCTCGCTCGACGTCCCGGCCGCGGGAGGCGCCGGCAGCTTTCTAATCCACGTCGTCACCGGCTGCAACTGGACCGCCGCCTCCTCCGTACCCTGGATCACCTTCACCTCGGCCGCCTCCGGCTCCTCCGATACCACCCTCTCCTTCGCCGTCGCCGCCAACACCACCCCCGGCGCCCGCACCGGCGTCATCACCGTCGGCAACCGCCAGTTCACCGTCAACCAGGCCGGCGCCAACTGCGAACTCTCCATCAACCCCACCGCCAACACCGCCATCCCCTCCAACGCCTTCCAGGGCTCCATCGCCGTCACGTCCACCTGCCAGTGGACCGCCCAGTCCACCGTCCCCTGGGTCGCCATCACCGCCGGGGCCGCCGGCACCGGCAACGGCCAGATCGACTACTCCATCCCCGCCAACCCCTCCGCCTCCTCGCGCTCCGGCGCCATCCGCATCGGCAACCTGACCTTCAACATCGTCCAGACCGGCGGCGGCTGCACCGTCTCCATCAACCCGCAGCGCGGCACGTTCCCCGGCGGCGCCGCCACCGGCCGCTTCTCCGTCAACGGCTCCCTCGGCTGCCAGTGGACCCCGGCCACCGGCGACGACTGGATCACCATCTCCGCCTTCTCCTCCGTCAACGGCGCCGGCGCGGTCGATTTCACGCTCAAGCCCAATTTCACCGGAGCCGAACGCACCGGTTCCATCCGCGTCGCCGACGGCGCCACCTACACCGTGGTCCAGGACCGCGCCAAACCCACCATCGTCTCCGGCGGCATCCTCAACGGCGCCTCCTTCCGCGCCGGCCCCGTCGCGCCCGGCGCCATTCTGACGCTCTACGGCACCCTCATGGGCCCGTCGGAGCTAAAGACGCTCGAACTCACCGCCGATCGCGCCGGCATCGCCGACACCCTCGCCGGCACCCGCGTACTCTTCGACGGCGTTCCCGCCCCGGTGCTCTACACCTCGGAAAAACAGCTCTCGGCCATCGCGCCGTACGAACTGCAAGGCCGCACGACGGCGAAGTTGAAGGTCGAATACCTCGGCGCGTCGTCGGACGAAGCCGAGATCGTCGTCGCCCCGGCCTCGCCGGCCATCTTCACGCAGAACGCCTCGGGCGCCGGCGCGGCGGCGATCCTCAACCAGGACAACTCGCTCAACACCGCGTCGAACGCGGCCCAGCGCGGGTCGATCATCCAGATCTTCGCCACCGGCGGCGGCCAGACCAACCCGCCGAGTCAGACCGGCCGGCTGGCCGCAGCGCCCGTGCCGCAATACCCGGCCGGCCGGGTGACGGTCCGAATAGGCAACATCGACGCACCGGTGGTCTACTCCGGCGCCGCCCCGGGCCTCGTCAACGGCCTCATCCAGATCAACGCCCGCGTACCTGCCACGGCCCCGATCGGCGCGGCCGTCCCCATCGTCCTCCGCGTCAACAACGTCGACAGCCCCGCCGGCGTCACGCTCGCTGTGCGACAGTAGTCCTAGCGATGCGTCGCCTGAAAGAAGGCATCTATGACCAAATCGTCACCGCCCGTATCCGCGCGGCCCTCGGCCAGCTCGGACCGGACGGTTTGCGCGCCGAACTCGCCGGCATCGAGGAAGCCGACTGCCCCGAGTATCTCGCCCGTCACCTGATCCGCCAGATTAAACTCACCCTCCGCGCCCTCCCCGCCGAGTCCCGCAAGCAGCACCAGCTCGAACTCACCAACCGCCTGCTCCAGTTCCTCCGTACCGTC
>CAYMTH010000384.1:0-5562 GCA_964393235.1 uncultured Solibacteraceae bacterium
AGTTCGCATAAACTGGCAGAACGATGCGAATTTTACGCCGTACTTTTCTGCAGGTGCCGGCCGCCGCTTTGATCGCCAACGCCGCGCCACCCAAACACACGATCGTCTTCGGCGAAAAGGGCCGCTTCGGCGGTTGGCCCGCAAACCACGGCATGTGGGCATGGGGCAATGAACTCGTCGTCGGCTTCGAAGCCGGCTACTTCCGCACCAATACCGCCAAGACCCGCGAACACGCCATCGACTACTCCCGCCCCGCCGCGCACGTCCTTGCGCGCTCCCTCGACGGCGGCGAGTCCTGGAAGATCGAAGAGCCCGAAACGCTGAAGGCGCCCCCGGGCACCAAGCAGGCCGGCGTCCCCTGCGCCGAAGGCGGCAAGCCGATGATGCAGAGCCCTGGCGGCTTCGACTTCACCAAACCCGGCTTCGCCTTCACCGCCCGCATGGCCTCCATCCACACCGGCCCCTCGCGCTTCTACGTCACCTACGATAAAGGCCACACCTGGCAGGGGCCCTACGAGGTGCCCAACTTCGGTACCCCCGGCATCGCCGCCCGCCCCGATTACATCATCGACGGCAAGCACGAAATGACCGTCTTCCTCACTGCCGCCAAGTCGAACCAGAAGGAAGGCCGCGTCCTTTGCGCCCGCACTACCGACGGCGCCAAAACCTGGAAGATGATCAACTGGGTCTGCCCCGAGCCTGCAGAGTCCGACTTCGCCATCATGCCCTCCTCGGTCCGCCTCTCCGGCAAGTCGATCCTCACCACCATCCGCCACCGCAAGTTCATCGCCGCCTGGCGCAGCGACGACAACGGCGCCAACTGGAAGATGGTCGGCCAGCCCGTCGACGACACCGGCGGCGGCAATCCGCCCGCGCTGCTCAAGCTCCCCGACGGCAAACTCGTCCTCACCTACGGCTTCCGCAACGCGCCTTATTCCATCCGCGCCCGCGTCTCCTCCGACGAAGGCAAAACCTGGTCGAAGGACATCATGCTCCGCGAGGACGGCGGCTCCTGGGACCTCGGCTACACCCGCACCGTCCGCCGCTCCGACGGCAACCTCGTCACCGCCTACTACTACAACACCGCCAACAACAGCGAGCGGTTCATCGGAGCCACGATTTGGAAGCCCTAAGACTCTTCGTCCTCTCCGCCGCCGCCCTCGCCGCGCAGCCGTTCCTCAAATCGGAACTGATCTTCCCGCCCGAGTCCTGGCACAACCACTCCTCCTCCATCGTCGAACTCCCCAACGGCGACTTCTTCGTCAGCTGGTTCCACGGCTCCGGCGAACGCCAGGCCGACGACGTCAAAATCGAGGGCGCCCGCTGGCGCAAGTCCACCCGCTCTTGGTCCGCCCGCTTCGACCTCGCCGACACGCCCAACTTCCCCGACACCAACTGCGTCGTCTGGGTCGATTCGAAAAAACGCCTCTGGCTCTTCTGGCCCACCATCCTCGCCAACACCTGGGAATCGGCGCTGATGAAGTACCGCATCTCGACCGACTACCAGCAGCCCGAAGGCCCGCCCAAGTGGGACTGGCAGGATAACCTCCTCCTCGTCCCCAAGCGCATGCAGGAACGAACCCAGGAGGTCTTCGCCAAGGAGTTGAAGGACCCCGGCCCGTTCAAGGACTGGGCCACGCGCATGATCGGCCTCGCCGGCGACA
The DNA here is from genome assembly GCA_964393235.1 of uncultured Solibacteraceae bacterium. Taxonomy (GTDB): domain Bacteria; phylum Acidobacteriota; class Terriglobia; order Bryobacterales; family Bryobacteraceae. The sequence goes on from CAYMTH010000384.1 coordinate 1,665, forward strand.
AGCAGTTCTCCCGCCTCGGCTGGTTCACGCGCACCCATCCCATCGAACTGCCCAACGGCCGCATCATCGTCCCGCTCTACTCCGACGGCTTCTCCTTCGGCCTCATGGCCATCTCCGACGATGCCGGCAAGACCTGGCACGCCTCCGAACCCATCGTCGGCTTCGGCAACATCCAGCCGAGCGTCGTCCGCCGCAAGAACGGCGACCTCGTCGCCTACATGCGCGACAACGGACCTGCGCCCAAGCGCATCATGCGGTCCATCTCCAAGGACAACGGCGAAACCTGGTCCCCGGCCGAAGACATCGAACTCTTCAACCCCGGCACCAGCGTCGAAGCCATCGCCCTCAAGGACGGCCGCTGGGTCATCGCCTACAACGACCTCGAAAAGGGCCGCAACTCGCTCGCCATCTCGATGTCCGACGACGAAGGCCAGACCTGGAAATGGAAGCGCAACATGGACAAGGGCCCGGGCCAATACCACTACCCCTCGCTCATCCAGGCCTCCGACGGCACGTTCCACCTGACCTATTCCATCTTTGAACCGAACAAGGAAGGCAAGACGGTCAAGTCCATCAAGCACGCCCACTTCAACACCGCCTGGATCGAACAGGGAGACAAGTAAATGCGCCTCGCCGTCCTTGCCCTCGCCCTCGCGGCGAACCTGCCCGCCGTCGAGTTCAAGGACGGCTACGCCGATTCGGGCGGAGTCAAGATCCACTACGTCACCGCCGGCCGCGGCCCCCTCGTCGTCATGGTCCACGGGTTCCCCGACTTCTGGTACACGTGGCGCCACCAGATGGAGGCCCTCGCCGGCAGCTACCAGGTAGCCGCGCTCGACCTGCGCGGCTACAACCTCTCCGACAAACCCGCCGGGGAAGAGAACTACGACATGCGCCTCCTCGTCGCCGACGTCGCTGCGGTCATCAAGCACCTCGGCCGCGAGAAGGCCATCGTCGTCGGCCACGACTGGGGCGGCGCCATCAGCTGGCAGTTCGCCTTCCATCTCCCGCAGATGGTCGAAAAGCTCGTCATCCTCAATCTCCCGCACCCCAACGGCCTCTCCCGCGAACTCGCCTCGAACCCGAAGCAGCAGGAAGCCTCCGCCTACGCCCGCCGCTTCCAGCAGCCCGATTCGCACAAAGCCCTCACCGCCGAACGCCTCGCCGGCTGGGTCACCGATCCCGCCGCCAAAGCCAAATACATCGAGGCCTTCCAGCGCTCGGACTTCAACGCCATGATGAGCTTCTACCGCCGCAACTACCCCCGCGAGCCCTACGAAGCCCGCACCGTGCCCCAGCGCCCCAACTTCCCCGTCCTCATGATCCACGGCCTCAAGGACAACGCCCTCCTCGCCCCCGCCCTCAACAACACCTGGGAATGGATCGACGCCGACCTCACCCTCGTCACCATCCCGAACGCCGGCCACTTCGTCCAGCAGGACGCCGCCGAACTCGTCTCGAAAACGATAAAATCCTGGCTCAGCAGATGAAAACCTACGACGTAGTCATTGTCGGCTCCGGCGCCGCCGGAGGCACCCTCGCCGCCCACCTCGCCCGCGCCGGCGTCGATGTCGCCGTGGTCGAAGGCGGCCCCAAAATCAACACCCGTGCCGACTTCAACACCCACGCCATGCCTTGGGAGTTCGCCAACCGCCAGATCCCCCGTATGCGTCCGGGCAAGGAAGGCATGGGCAGCGAACGCGCCCGCGGCCTCGGCGGCAAATCGCTCACCTGGAACGCTGTCGCTTGGCGCCAGTCCCACCGCGACTTCAAAGGAAAATCCATCGAGGGCGCCGGCGAAGACTGGCCCATCGACTACTCCGACCTCGCCCCTTGGTACGAGCGGATCGAGCGCGAAGTCGGCGTCTGCGGCAACTACGACAACCTCCCCGACCTCCCCGACGGCATCTTCCTCCCGCCCGTCCCCTACAAGTGTTCCGACAAGCTGATCGATAAGGGCGCCCGCAAACTCGGCCTCAAAACCATCCACGTCCGCAAGGCCACGCTCTCCCGCCCCAAGTTCGGCCGCCCCGCCTGCCACTATTGCGGCAACTGCATGGCCGGCTGCGACGTCGTCGCCAAGTACAACTCCTACGACGTCCACATGGTGCCGGCCCTCAAGACCGGCAAACTCGAACTCATCCCCAACGCCGTCGTCCGCGAGGTCACCGTCAACAGCGAGAACCGCATCACCGGCGTCAAGTACATCAACCGCGAAACGAAGGCGGAAGGCGAAGTGAAGGGCCGCGCCGTCGTCGTCAGCTGCGCCTGCGTGCAGTCGGTCGCGCTGCTGCAGATGTCGAAATCTCGACTCTATCCCAACGGCCTCGCCAACTCCTCCGGCCACCTCGGCAAGCACTTCATCCCGCACTTCACCGGTGGCGTCGAAGCCTTCCTGCACGGCCTCAAAGGCGCCCCGCTCAAGGACGACGAAGGCTTCCTCGACCACGCCTATCTCCCCAGCTTCATGCACGAGCGCAAGCGCGACTACGCCCGCAGCTTCGGCGCGCAGTTCGGCTACCAGAACCGCCGCTCCGTCGGCTGGGCCCGCGCCGTCGAGGGCATGGGCGCCTCCTACAAACAGGCCGTCAAGGACCGCTACCCCGCGTTCGTCATCTTCAGCCCCTACGGCGAGATGATTCCCAATCCGACGTCCTTCCTCGACCTCGACGAATCCCGCAAGGACGAGTTCGGCCTCCCCTCGGCCCGCCGCCACGTCTGGTGGTCGGACAACGACAAGAAGATCTTCGCCGACATGCAGCGCTGGTCCCGAGAAATCCTCACCGCCGCCGGCGCCGACATCCTGCAGGTCTACACCGAGCCCCGCACCAACCACGAACTCGGCGGCGCCCGTATGGGCTCGGATCCAAAGACCAGCGTCGTCAATGCCAACTGCCAGACCCACGACGTGAAGAACCTCTTCGTCGTCGATGGCAGCGTCTTCCCCTCGGCCTCGGAAAAGAACCCGACCCACACCATCATGGCGCTGGCCGCCCGCCTCGCCGATCACATCGCCGACCGCGGCAAGAAGGGTGAACTATGAGCCACCAGCGCCGGAACTCTCTCAAGATCATCGGCACCATCGGCGCCACGTGCGCTTTCCCCTTCGCGGCCGACGAACTCTACGCCCAGCAGGAACACACCCATACCCAGGGCGTCCAGGCCGAACTCCCCGAGCCCAAGTACTTCTCGAAGGCCGATTTCGAACTCCTCGCGAAGGTGGCCGAGCTCATCATTCCCACGACGGACACCCCTGGCGCCATCGCCGCCGGCGTGCCGGCCTATATCGACTTCGTCGTCAGCCGCAGCGCCGCGCAGAAGAAGATTTTCAAGGAAGGTCTCGCCTGGCTCCGCAAGCATGACTTGAAGGATCTCGAGCCGCTCTGCGCCGAAGTCGACAAAGGCGCCGCGAAGACGCCGGAGCAGAAGTGGTTCCGCGCGATGAAATCCCTCACCGCCGACGGCTACTGGACGTCAAAGGTCGGCATGGCGCAAACGCTCGGCTTCAAAGGCGCCGCCATGCTCGCCGAATACCCCGAGTGCCGCGAACACTAATACCAGTCCAAATCCTGATACACGCTCGCCACGCTTAGATCCGCCCCGATCGAGTCGAGCCGGATCGTCCCCTGCAATTCCTGATGCAGGATGATCTGCCACGTCCCGTCCGGAAGCCGCCGGTTCTGTTCGATAAACACCGGCTCCTGCCCGATAAGCAAAAACTCCCGCAGCGACGGCATCAGCCGGTAGAACGTCGCCTTTTTCCCCCGGTCGTAATCCTCCGTTGACGGCGACAGCACCTCCACCACCAGTGTCGGGTTCTTGATCACGTCCCGCTTCCCGTCCAACAACTCCGGCGGCCCGCCCACCACTGTCACGTCCGGATACGAAATCAACCACC
>CAYMTH010000385.1:0-767 GCA_964393235.1 uncultured Solibacteraceae bacterium
GAAATCCTGGTAGCACGTCCCCTGGGAATTATCTGATGGTGACGGTGGCGAAGCCTTCTTCGAGGGTTGGGGGTTCGAGGCGGAGGGCCATTGCGCGGATGGTGGGTTCGGGGACCTGGCGGGGACGGGCGGCGTTGCGGCGGAGACATTCTTCCACCGGCACATCAAACAGAACCGCTTCGCAGCGGCAGCCGGTGTGTTCGGCGATCTTCACGAACGCCCGGCGGTGCTTGCGGGTGAGGTTGGTCGCATCCACATAGGTGACCGGGGCGCCGAGCTGGATGCGCAGACGGACGAAGTCGCGCATGAGACGGAAGACCAGGCCGTGGATGGACTGGTCCGTGGGATCGTCGCGGAGCCAGCGGCGGAGCTCGTCCGAGGAGACCGCCACGCCGCCCTGGGCGGCGACCCAGGTGGACTTGCCGCTGCCGGGCAGGCCCACCAGGACGACGATGCGCTGCTCAGGCAACGGTGTAACGCTCGGCGGCGAGGACGCGCTCGGCGACCTTGCGCTGGATGGCGATGCGGTCGACGGGTTCGTACCTGGTGAAACGACGGAGGGCGGCGAGCTGCATGCGAAGCGCATCCCCTTCGGCACAGGCGGCGAGCACCGTGCGGCCGGAGGCGGCGACGATATCCATGGCGTCGCGCATCCAGAGCTCCACCATTCCCTTCGCGGGTTCGGGCGAGCCCATCTTCTCCAGACGGAGGGAGGCCGACTCCATGGCGAAGGCCCCGCCGAGCCCCTCCACCGCGAGGATCACGCC
>CAYMTH010000385.1:777-5547 GCA_964393235.1 uncultured Solibacteraceae bacterium
CGAAGGCGTACATCGCCATGTCGCAGAGGGCGGCGAGGATCTCCTGCTGGTTCTCGAGTTCGGCGGTGTACTTCTGGTAGGCGACGGCGAGGGCGAGGAGGGTGGCCTTCTTGGCGGCGGCGGGGAGGGGCAGGTCCTGCGGCCCCGCGAGGAGCTCGGCCTGCAACTTCTGGACGGCGGGGACGAGGGCGAGCTGGCCGCGGGCGGCGCGCTTGAGCAGCATGCCGGTGGCGAGCATGCGGTTGATCTCGTTGGTGCCTTCGAAGATGCGGTTGATGCGGGAGTCGCGGTAGGCGCGCTCCACCATGTAGTCCTGATGGTAGCCGTAGCCGCCGTGAATCTGGACGCCTTCGTCGACGACGAAATCGAGGGCTTCGGAGGCGAACACCTTGATGTAGGAGCACTCGGCGGCGAACTCTTCGACGGCCTTGAGGAGGACCTGGGCGGCGTCGTCCTGGTCCCAGCTCCAGTTGGCGAGCTTGGACTGGATGAGGCCGGTGACGCGGGTACACATGGCTTCGTTGACGAAGACGCGGGCGGTCATTTCGGCGATCTTCTGCTGGATGAGGCCGAAGGCGGCGATGGGCTTGCCGAAGGCGACGCGCTGCTTGGCGTACTTGGCCGAGATCTGGAGCACGTTCTTCATGCCGCCGCTGGCGAAGGGGCCGAGCTTGAGGCGGCCGAGGTTGAGGATGTTGAAGGCGATGATGTGGCCGCGGCCGATTTCGCCGAGGACGTTTTCGACCGGGACCTGGACGTTATCGAAGTAGACGGGGGTGGTGGAGGAACCCTTGATGCCCATCTTCTTTTCTTCGGCGCCGGGCTTGACGCCGGGGAAGGCGCGCTCGACGAGGAAGGCGGTGAATTTCTCGCCGCCGACTTTGGCGAAGACGGTGTAGAGGTCGGCGTGGCCGCCGTTGGTGATCCACATCTTCTGTCCGTTGAGGACGTAGTGGGATCCGTCGGGGGAGAGGTCGGCGCGGGTTTTGGCGGCGAGGGCGTCGGAGCCCGCCTGGGGCTCGGAGAGGCAGTAGGCGCCGACGAGTTCGGCGGAGGCGAGCCGGGGGAGGTATTTGTGTTTTTGCTCTTTCGTCCGGAACAGGAGGAGGGGGAGGGTGCCGATGCCGGCGTGGCCGCCGTGCCAGCCGGCGTAGGAGCCATCCTTCGCGAGACCTTCGGCGACGACCAGCATGGAGATGAGGTCCATTTCCATGCCGCCGTACTCTTCGGGGACGCTGACGGCGGTGAGGCCGAGGGCGGCGGATTTCTTGAGGATGCCGACGGCGACGCCGGGCTCCTGGTGCTGGATGCGTTCGAGGTTGGGGGCGATTTCGCGAGCGAAGAATTCTTCGGTCGTTTTCGCAATCGCTTTGTGCTCGTCGTTGTAGTCCTCGGGCGTAAAGACGTCGGCCGGGGAGTAGGACTCGATGAGGAAGGAACCGCCGGTAGCCATAGAAGTGAGAGTTTCTCCGAATTACATTTTTTCGAAAATGCCGGCGGCGCCCTGTCCGCCGCCGATGCACATGGTGACCATGCCGTAGCGGTGGTTCTTGCGTTCCATTTCGCGGAGGATGGTGGCGGTGAGTTTGGCGCCGGTGCAGCCGAGCGGGTGGCCGAGGGCGATGGCGCCGCCGTTGACGTTGACGCGGGCGAGGTCGAGGCCGGTTTCGCGGATGACGGCGAGGGCCTGGACGGCGAAGGCTTCGTTGAGTTCGACGACGCCGATCTGATCGAGGGTGAGGCCGGCGAGGCGGAGGGCCTTGGGGATGGCGACTTTGGGGCCGATACCCATGATTTCGGGCGGGACGCCGCCGACGGCGAAGCTGACGAAGCGGGCCTTGGGGCGGAGGCCGAGCTCTTCGGCCTTGCGGAGGGACATGACGAGGGCGGCGGCGGCGCCGTCGCTGGTCTGGGAGGAGTTGCCGGCGGTGACCGTGCCTTTGGCGTGGAAGACGGGCTTCAGTTTGGCGAGGGCTTCGGCAGTGGTGTCGGCGCGGGGACCTTCGTCTTTCGCGAACATGGTCCGTTTGGTTTCGGCCTTGCCGTTGACGAGGGAGGTGACGGTGACGTCGACGGGGACGATCTCCTCATCGAAGTGGCCGTTGGCCTGGGCGGCGAGGGCGAGCTGGTGGGAGCGGAGGGAGAAGGCGTCGGCCTCTTCGCGCGAGATGTTGTACTGGCGCTGGAGGTTTTCGGCGGTGAGGCCCATGTTGATGTAGAGTTCGGGGCGGTGTTCGGTGAACCACGGGTTGGGGGCGAAGCGCGTGGAGGCGAACGGGGTCATGCTCATGCTTTCGGCGCCGCCGGCGATGATGATGTCGGCGCCGCCGGAGCGGATTTTTTCGGCGGCCATGGCGATGGACTGGAGGCCGGAGCTGCAGAAGCGGTTGATGGTGACGGCGGGGACCTCATCGGGGAGGCCGGCGCGGAGGGCGGCGACGCGGGCGATGTTGTTGCCGGATTCGCCTTCGGGGGTGGCGCAGCCGAGGATGACGTCGTCGACGGTGGCGGGGTCGACGGCTTCGTAGCGCGTGAGGAGGGCGCGGATGGCGAGGGCGGCGAGGTCGTCCGGGCGGACGGTGCGGAGCGCGCCGCGGGGCGCTTTGCCGACGGGCGTGCGCAGGCAATCGATGATGACAGCTTCCGGCATGAGATCTCCCTAGTTACGTAACGGCTTGCCGGTCTTGAGCATATGGGCCATGCGGGCCTGGGTGCGGGCGTCGCCGCAGAGGCTGAGGAAGGCTTCGCGTTCGAGATCCAGCAGATATTGTTCGCTGACGAGCGATTCGGCGGAGAGGCGTCCGCCGCAGAGGATGTGGGCGAGTTTGCGCGCGATGACGAGGTCGTAATCGGTGATGTAGCCGCCCTGGTGGCCGAGCCAGGCGCCCTGTTCGAGGACGGCGAGGCCGGGGAGGCCGGCGACTTTGACGTCGGCGCGGGGCGTGCCGGGGCGGTAGGATTGGGCGAGGGCGAGGGCGGCGGATTTGGCGTCGCCGATGAGGCGTTCCTGGTTCATGGAGACGCCGGCGTTGGCATCGAGGAACCCGAGCTTGCGGGCGTCGTCGGCGGAGGTGGAGACCTTGGCGAAGCCGATGGTTTCGAAGATCTTGCGGGCGTCGCCGTGGCGGAGCACCATTTCCTTGCAGCCGCCGCCGGCGGGGATGACGCCGACGCCCATTTCGACGAGGCCGGTGTAGAGTTCGGCGCTGACCTGGGCTTTGGGGGCGTGGAGGATCATTTCGCAGCCGCCGCCGAGGGCGCGGCCGTGGGCGGCGACGACGACGGGGACGGGGGCGTATTTGATGGCCATCATGCCCTGCTGGAGGCGGTGTATGGCGAGGTCGAGATCGTCGAAATCGCCGTGCTGGGCGAGCATGAGGACGTACATCAGGTTGGCGCCGGCGGAGAAGAGTTCGCCCTGGTTGCCGATGACGACGGCCTGGAAGCCTTTGCGGCATTCGTCGATGGCGGCGGCGATGAGGCCCATCTGGTCGTCGCCGAGGGAGTTCATTTTGCTGTGGAACTCGACGTTGAGGACGCCGTCGCCCAAGTCGATGAGGGAGCAGCCGGCGTTCTTTTTGACGACGTTGCCGGCGCGTTTCGTGAGGGACAGGTCGACGATGCCGGGGCGGTCTTCGAGGCGTTTGTAGTGGCCGGCGCCGAGGTCGAAGTAGTCGGTACGGGGGACGCGGTTTTCGTCGGCGGAGCGGTAGAAGCTTTTGGCGCCGTGGGAGAGCATCGTCACGACACTATCGGGGAGGGCGAGGCCGTCGGCTTCCATGCGTTTCGCGGTTTCGGTGAAGCCGAGGGCGTCCCAGAGTTCGAAGGGGCCGAAGGTGTGGGCGTAGCCCCAGCGCATGGCGCGATCGATTTCGACGATGCGGTCGCTGATTTCGGGGACGCGTTCGGCGGAGTAGAGCATGGTGTCGCGCATCACCTTCCAGAGGAACGTGCCGGCTTTGTCCGGGGAGGCGACAAGGGCGCGGAGGCGGGCGGGGAGGTCTTCGGTGAGTTTGGCCTGTTCGACGACGGGGAATTTGGGTTTGGCGGCGGGGGCGTATTCCCAGGTCTGGAGGTTGAGGGCGTGGATTTCCTTGGCGGGGCCGACGCGTTTGTAGAAGCCCTGGCCGGTTTTGTCGCCGAGCCAGTTGCGGGTCATCAGCTCCGTCATGACGGGGTGGGCGCGGAAGCGGTCGCGCCAGGGGTCGTTGGGCACCATGTCGTAGAGGTTGGAGCCGACGTGGACCCAGATATCGACGCCGACGATATCGATGAGGCGGAAGGAGGCGCTATTGGGGAGGCCGATGAGGGAGCCGGTGAGGGCGTCGATTTCTTCGACGGTGAAGCCGTCCTCGAGGGCGTACTGGAAGACCGTGGAGCCCCACATGGAGCCGATGCGGTTGGCGATGAAGTTGGGGGTGTCTTTGCAGGGGACGACGCCTTTGCCGAGGCGGCGGTCGAGGAAATCGGCGACGGAGGCGAGGAGGGCGGGGTCGGTGGCGGGGCCGGGGATGACTTCGCGGAGGTGGAGGTAGCGGGGGGGATTGAAGAAGTGGGTGCCGAGGAAGTGGCGGCGGAACTCGTCGGAGAAGCCTTCGGCGATTTGGGCGAGGGGGATGCCGGAGGTGTTGGTGGCGACGATGGAGCCGGGGCGGCGGACCTCGGCGACGCGGGACCAGAGGGCGCGTTTGACGTCGAGGTTTTCGGTGACGGCGTCGATGCTCCAGTCGCAGTCGGCGAGTTGTGGGAGATCGTCGTCGAAGTTGCCGG
>CAYMTH010000386.1:0-5492 GCA_964393235.1 uncultured Solibacteraceae bacterium
TTGGGGGCTTCGATGATGCCGTCGCCGGTGTAGACGGTGCGGATCTGCTTGGTCGCGAAGTCGTAGATGGAGATCTTGCTGCGGTAGCGGGTGGCGACCTCGATGCGGACGTTCGAGAAGACTGCCGTTTCGAGCACCTTTTCGTCGTGCGAGCAGACGGCGAGGCCGGCGTAGATGGGGCCGGTGAAGGGCACCGTGCGCGGCTCGGTCCAGCGGATCTCCCCGCCGGGCGCGCCGGCGCCGGCGCGCACCTGATTGCCGCGGCGGCTGATGACGAGGCGCAGCGGGGCCTTGGCATCGGAGCGCACCTCCTTCGTCGGGCCGCCGGCCGATTCGCGGTACTGCAGCGCGGTGAGGCCGTCGCCGTGGAGGGCGATATCGGCGTAGGCCGACCCGGCGGTGAGATCCTGCCGCAGCATGAGCATCGCCTTGCGGTGGGCGTTGACGCCGGCGCCTTCGAAGGTCACGTCGGCGGTGATGGTGACGTCGCCGGTGACCCGGCGCCAGGCGTAAAAGAACGCATCCTCGGTGCCCCAGACGTTGGCGCCGCCGCCGGTGACGCGGGCGGGCGGACCGGGTTCAAACGACCCGGCGCGCGGCGCGTGGCCGACGTCGCCGCTGCCTTCGAACATCTGCGCCCACGCGGCGGCCGCGCAGGCGAGGGCCAACCAAACTCTGGTCATGACTGCTCCTAGGCCGGATTGTGACAGAAATTGCACTCGGTGGAAGCCTTGTGCTCGTCGTGGCAGCTCATGCAGGAGTTCATGTCGATGGGCTTTTCCTTGACGAGCACCTCCCGCGCGCCGACGTCGCCGTGGCAGCGCGAGCAGGCCGTGCTCTTCGTGTGTTCCTTGTGCGAGAACCAGACGTACTCGGGCAGCTTGTAGATGCGCACCCAGGGCACGGGCTCCTTCTTCTTCACGTATTCGACGAGCTTCTGGATGGCCGGCGAGTCCTTCTTCACCGACTCATGGCACTGCATGCAGACCGACTCGGCCGGGAAGGTGGCCGCCTCGCCCTTGCCGGGCATGGTGTGGCACCCTTTGCATTCCAGGCCCATCGCGACGTGCTTCTTGTGGCTGTACGGGATGGGCTGTTCGGCCCAGAGCGCCGCCACAAAGAGGCTAAGGCAAAGCAAACGCAACGTAGGCATCTCCTGATTTCGTGGTCATGCGGCCGCCGCCGCCGCAGGCGATGACGATGTACTGCTTGCCGTTCACCATGTAGGTGGCGGGCGTGGCGTAGCCGCCGGCGGGGAGCTTGGTCTCAAAGAGCACTTCGCCCGTTTTGGCGTCGTAGGCGCGGAACATTTCGTCGCGTGTGGCGCCGATGAAGAGCAGGCCGCCGGCCGTCAGCACGGGGCCGCCCATGTTCTCGGTGCCGAACTCGCGCGTGGTGGAGGCCGGGTGCTTGCCGAACACCTTCTGCCAGGCGAACTCGCCCTTGTTGAGGTTGATGGCGGTGAGCTGGCCGAAGGGTGGCTTCGAGCCGGAGTTGCCGGCGGCGTCGCGGATCTTCGTGTAGCCCTGCAGGGCGAACGGGTAGACGGAGCCCGCGGGCGCGTCGATCAGCTTGTCCACGCTGGCGAGGGTCTGCGAGTTGATGTAGAGCATGCCGGCCGGGTCGGCGGCGGCGCCGCCCCAGAGGCCGCCGCCGAGCGTGCCGGGCAGCACGACGGTGCCCTGGCGGGACGGGGGTGTGTAGAGGCCGCCGTTCTTGAGGTCGGCGGTCTGCTTGAGGATTTCGGCGCGGGTTTCGGGGGTGATGTCGCTCGGCTCGAACTTCTGCGAGGAAAACGGCGGGGGCTTGAGCGGGACGGGCTGGGTCTTCGAGGCCACTTCGCCGGGCATGTCCGACGGCGGGAAGGGGCGCTCCTCGACGGGCAGCAGCGGCTTGCCGGTGTCGCGGTCGAGCACGAAGATGAAGCCCTGCTTGGTGACCTGGGCGACGGCATCGCGGCCGTTCCATTTGATGAGATTCGGGTTGACGGGGAGATCGAGGTCCCAGATGTCGTGGTGGAGGGTCTGGTAGTGCCAGATGCGCTTGCCGGTGGCAGCGTCGAGGGCGACGATGGAGTTGCCGTAAAGGTTGTCGCCGACGCGGTCGCCGCCGTAGAAATCGAAGGCGGGCGAGCCGAGGGAGGCATAGACGACGCCGCGCTTTTCATCGAGGCTCATGCCGCCCCAGTTGTTGGCGCCGCCGATGGTTTTCCAGGCGTCCTTGGGCCAGGTTTCGTAGCCGGGTTCGCCGGGGTGCGGGATGGTGTGGAAGATCCAGCGGCGCTTGCCGGTGCGGACGTCGTAGGCGCGGATGTGGCCGGGGGCGGCCATGCGCGGGCCTTCGCCGACGCTGGAGCCCATGATGACGAGATCCTTGAAGACGACGCCGGGCGTGGTGGCGCCGTTGAAGGCGCCGGGCGGGTCGCGGTCGAGCTCCTTCGACATGTCGATGCGGCCGTTGGCGCCGAAGGTCGGGATGGGCTTGCCGGTCTTGGCGTCGAGCGCGAAGAGGTAGATGCCGGCCGAATAGAGCACGCGCTTTTCGTCGCCGGATTCCCAGTACATGACGCCGCGATTGACGCCGCGCGTGCGGACGCCGTCGGGGTCGAAGCGCCAGAGTTCCTTGCCGGTGGCGGCGTCGAGGGCGACGGCCATCAGCGTGGGCGTGGTGGCGTAGAGTACGCCGCCGACGATGATCGGCGTGCACTGGATCATGGTGCGGCCGCGGGCGTCCGCGTCGCCGGAGCGGTATTCCCAGGCGACGCGGAGCTGTTTCACATTCTGTTTCGTAATCTGCCGGAGCGGCGAATACCGGTTGCCGTCGTTCCCCCCGGACCATGTGCGCCAATCCGCTTGCGCGCACAGCACCGCCGCCGTCAAAACGGCCAGTATTCTGATTACCAAGGCATCGTCCTCTTCGTGAAGCGGCGTCCTTTTTCGGCGGCTTCCTGGCCGCCGGAACCGATCATGACGCCTTCCTTGATCATAGCTTCGACGTCGTTCGGGCGTACGGTGTTCAGGAACGCGAGCTTGTTGGCCTTGCAGGCTTTCAGCACGCGCGAGCGGGCGGCGGCCATGTCGGGGTGCAACTGGTCGTTGGCGCCGTGGCCGTCGGGCAGGCGGAGGGAGAGGCCCATGTCGCCGGGGCCCCATTCGGCAAAGCCGATGCCGGGGACGGAGGCCACCTTTTCGGCATTGGCGAGGGCGTGCTTATCCTCGATCTTCAGGCCGAGCAGGAACTCGCCATCGGGGTTGAGCGGCCAGGGGTCGGCCTTCCTCTTGTACTCGGCGGCGGAGAGGCCCCAGATCTCGGCCGGGCTGCCCTGGCTGCCGTTACCGAGCATGCCTTCGGGCAGGCCGGGGACGGGCTTGGAATCGACGTAGCGGCAGGCGGCGACGAAGGTCCGGATCGCCTCTGGATCGCGGGCGTGGCAGAGGAGGATGCCGTGGATACCGGTGAGGAGCGCCTGCTGGACCACCCAGAAGTTCGCCTCCATGTGAGCTTTGCTGACGCCGAGCACGGGGAGCGTGGCGATGACGGCCGGGGTGCGGTGGCCGCTCTTGGTGGGGCCGCCGTCGATCAGGCCGCGCATGAAGTTGCGCAGGGCGCTGAAGTCCAGCTGGCCGTGTTCCATCTCATAGTTGATGTAGTCAGCCCAGGTGTGCGCCATCTTCTTGCCTTCTTCGTAGCCGGCGCCGCCGCGGGCTCCGGTGTAGTAGATGGGCTGGCCCTGGGAAAGGAGTTCGATGGCCTTGTTGATCCGCTTCGGCTTGGGAGTCTGCGCGGCTAACGGGGAGGCGAGGAGAGGCAGCGACAACAGGGTGCGTCGATTCATGCCGACACATATATCAAACTTCAGGCCCCCGCGAATCTTCAGGCACAATAGAGAGAATGTCCCGCTGGCTACTGCTTGCCGCGGCGGCGCTCGCGGCGCCCGCCCAGAACTTCGACGCGATCCTGGCTACGATTCAGGCCGACCAGGCGTGGACTTTGGAGCAGCAGATTTCGATCTGCCAGATTCCGGCGCCGCCGTTCAAGGAGAAGGCTCGGGGCGAAGAGTACGCCAAGCGGCTGGGCGCGCTGGGGCTGGTGGACGTGCGGACCGACAGCGAGGGGAACGTGATTTCGCGGTGGCCGGGATCGAAGGCGCCGAAGCCGCTCATTGTTTTCAGCGCGCACCTCGATACGGTGTTCCCCGAGGGGATGGACGTCACGGTGAAGCGCGAGGGCGAGAAGCTGCGCGGGCTAGGGATGGGCGACGACTGCCGCGGGCTGGCGAGCGTGCTGACGGTGGCGCGAGCGTTTCAGAAACACAAGGCCGAGTTCAACGGCACCATTCTTTTTGTGGCGACGGTGGGGGAAGAGGGCCAGGGCGATCTGCGGGGCGTTCGGCACCTGTTCGGTAAGGAACTGAAGGGGCAGGTGGACGCGTTTATCTCCGTCGACGGGACGGGGCTGTCGCTGGCCTCGCGGGGCGTGGGATCGAACCGCTACCTGGTGACGTACAAGGGCCGCGGCGGGCACAGCTACGGGGCGTTCGGGATGCCGAACCCGGCGCACGCCATGGGGCGCGCGATCGCGCGGATCGCCGATATTCAGGTGCCGGCGTCGCCTAAGACGACATTCAATATTGGAAGGGTCGAAGGCGGGACGAGCGTGAACTCGGTGCCGATCAGCGTGAGCATGGAAGTGGACATGCGGAGCGAATCGGCGAAGGAGCTGGCGGCGCTCGACGAGCGGATGCGCGCGGCGTTCCAGCACGGCTTGGACGCGGAGAAGGCGCGGTGGCCGCAGTCGAAGGCGCCGCTCGAGCTCGAGATTAAAGTGATGGGGTTGCGGCCGGCCGCCGAGCCGCCCGATTCGCTGCCGATCGTGCAGAAGGCGCTGGGGGCGGCGAAGCAGATCGGGGTGACGATCTTCGCGACGCGGTCGGGATCGACCGACAGCAATATCCCGATGAGCCTCGGCATCCCGGCGATCACGATCGGCGGGGGCGGGGCGGCGCAGGGTGCGCACTCGGCCGATGAGTTCTACGTCGACACGCCCGACAGTTACAAAGGCCCGCAGTGGGCCGCGCTTATTTTGAAAGCTCTGACAGAAAAATGATCAAAATCGACCAGACCCTTACGCCGGCGGCGCTGCTTCCGAAGATCGAGAAGCTGTGGACCGCCTCCGCCGCCAAGATTCGCGGCATCGAAAATGCCTGGGAGCCGTCGCAAGGCGCGCCGGTGTTCACCGTCAACGGGCGGTACACGTCGCGCGGCTGGACGGAGTGGACGCAGGGGTTTCAGTTCGGCTCGGCGATCCTGCAGTACGACGCGACGGGCGAGGGATGGTTCCTCGACCAGGGGCGGAAGCGGACCGTCGAGCTGATGGCGCCGCACATCACGCACGTCGGCGTGCACGACCACGGGTTCAACAACGTTTCGACGTACGGGAACCTGCTGCGGCTGCTCAATGAGGGGCGGCTGCCGGACAACGCGTGGGAGCGG
>CAYMTH010000387.1:0-5487 GCA_964393235.1 uncultured Solibacteraceae bacterium
AATCCGCCTCCGACGTCTTCGCCTCCGGCCTCCTCATCGTCGGCCTCACCGTCGCCAACCGCCCCGCCGACCGCAACCACCCCTACGGCCACGGCCGTTACGAAATCCTCACCGGCCTCGGCATCGGCCTCATTCTCGCCATCACCGGCCTCGCCATCTCCGTCCGCGCTTTCTTCGAGATCGGGCAACTCAACCACACGCCCAAGTCCTTCGCCATCTGGCCCCTTCTCATCTCCCTGTTCGACAAGGCCGCCCCCCGCTACCACACGCCCCCCACCGCCCGGACGATCCGCGCCGCCGCCCTCGCCGCCGATGGCAAAAACGACTTCGTCGATCTCATCTCCGGACTCACCGCCCTCGGCGCCCTCGGCCTCACCCTCCTCGACCCCGTCCGCTTCCGCGACGCCGATCCCATCGGCGGCGTCGCCGTCGGCGGCATCGTCCTCTTCCTCGGCATCCATGTCATCTGGGAAACCACCGAACAGTTGACCGACACCATGCCCGAAGATACGAACCTCGACGCCCTCCGCGAGGTCCCGCTCAGCGTCCGCGGTGTCCATAATGTCGAAAAAATCCACGCCCGCAAAACCGGCCTCCGCTGGCACGTCGACATCCACATCCACGTCGATCCCGACATGACCGTCCGCGACTCCCCCATCGCCGCCGTCTCCGTCAAAACCGCCCTCCGCACCCGCCTCTCCTGGGTCGAAAACGTCCTCGTCCACGTCGAACCCTTTGAAGACTGACGCCCCCTTCGATACACTGCAAGGCGAGCCCTCTTCATGCCCAATCCCCCTGTATCCCGGCGCTATTTCTTCTATGGCGCCGCCCTCTCGGCCGCCGTCCCCGCCGCCGGCTTCGGCAGCACGCCGTCGCTCAAATCCCTCGGCTATAAGTCCCCCAACGAGAAACTGAACCTCGCCGCCATCGGCGCCGGCGGCCAGCCCGCAGCCGACCTCCGCATCGCCCACGCCGGCCGCGAAAACGTCGTCGCCCTCGCCGACGTCGATTGGGTCCGCGGCAAGGACTCCTTCGAGCGCTTCCCCACCGCCAAACGCTACAAGGACTTCCGCCAGATGCTCGACAAACAGGGCGCCGAAATCGACGCCGTCGTCGTCGGCCCGCCCGACCACATGCACGCCACCTGCGTCCTCGCCTGCATGCAACTCGGCAAGCACGTCTACTGCGAAAAGCCCCTCACCCGCACCGCCTGGGAAGCCCGCCTGCTCCAAAAAGCGGCCCAAAAATACAAGGTCGCCACGCAGATGGGCAACCAGGGCTACTCTCATGACGCTACCCGCGTCGCCTGCGAGATCATCTGGTCCGGCGAGATCGGCGAAGTCACCGAAGTCCACGCCTGGACCGGCCGCCCCTCCTGGCCCCAGGGCATGGCCGCCCCCGCCTCCCCTTCCCCGGTGCCCGATACCCTCGATTGGGACCTCTGGCTCGGCGGCGCCGCCGCCCGCCCCTTCCCCGCCGGCGACGCCGCCTACAACGACTTTGTCGCCGCCCGGAACACCCGCTACGGCCGCGGCCCCAGCCGCGATAACTTCGGCTTCTATCTTCCCTTTAACTGGCGCGGCTTTTATGACTTCGGTTCCAGCCTCATCGGCGACTGGGGCATCCACATCCTCGGCCCCGCCAACTGGGCCCTCCAACTCGGCCCCGAACACCTCGTCAGCGTCGAATGTGTGAAGAAGGATCCCCTCCCGCCCTTCACCTTCCCCGACGTCCTCACCATCCGCTACGACTTCGGCCCGCGCCCCGGCATGGGCCCCGTCTCCGTCTACTGGTATCACCACACCGGCGGCGACGCCTACCTGCCCCCCGGCATGACCGCCGCCGAGGCAGCCAAGATCCCCGGCGAAGGCCCGCATGTCGGCCCGCAGTCCGGCCAAGGCGGCTTCCGCCCCGGCTCCGGCGGCGTCGTCGGCCCCGCCCGCAACAGCGGCTACAACGAGATCTTCGTCGGCTCCAAAGGCTACCTCGGCACCTCCGGCCGCGGCGAAGGCGTCGGCCTTCTCCCCGGCAAGCGCTGGGCCGAATACAAGCTCCCCGATCCCTACCTCTCCCGCTCCCCCGGCGCCTCTTCCGGCTCCAACCACGCCGCCCACTGCCGCGATTGGGTCCGCGCCTGCAAAGGCGGAGCCCCGGCCTGCTCCAACTTCAGCATCGCCGCGAAGTTCACCGAATGGCTCGTCCTCGGCGCCGCCGCCGTCCACGCCGACGGCAAGCTCCTCTGGGACAACGCCAAAGGCGAATTCACCAACAACCGCGAGGTGAATAAGTGGGTGAAGCCCACCTTCCGCAAAGGCTGGGATCTTAAGCTATAACTTCCCGGATCACGTGCCCGTGCACGTCGGTCAGCCGCCGGTCGATGCCGTTGTGCCGGTAACTCAACTTCTCATGGTTGATGCCGAGCAGATGCAGCACCGTCGCGTGAATGTCGTAGCCGTAAATGGGGTGTTCGGCGGGCTTGTAGCTCCACTCGTCGCTCGCCCCATACGTCATGCCGCCCTTCAGTCCCCCGCCCGCCAGCCAAGACGTAAACGTGAACGGGTTGTGGTCCCGCCCCTTCGAACCCTGGCTGCACGGCATCCGGCCGAACTCCGTGGTCCAGTAGACGATCGTGTCCTCCAGCAGCCCCCGGCTCTTCAAATCCTTGATCAACGCCGCCGCCGGCTTATCCATCTCCGTGCCCATCTGCCCGTGGTCTTTCGCGATATCTTCGTGGCTGTCCCAGTTACGCCGCGGGAACCCGTTGTCCGCCCCGCTCCACACCTGCACGAACCGCACCCCGCGCTCCAGTAACCGCCGCGCGATCAGGCAATTCCGCCCGAAGTCTTCGGTAATCTTCTCGTCCAGCCCGTATAACTTCTTCGTCGCCTCGCTCTCGCCCGAGATATCCAGCACCTCCGGCGCGCTCACCTGCAGCCGCGCCGCCATCTCGTAGGAAGCAATCCGCGCCTCCAGCCGCGAATCGTCCGCCCGCGCCGCCAGGTGCTCCCGGTTCAACTCCTCCAGCACCCGCAACCCCTCGCGCTCCGAATCCTTCGTAATGTACTTCGCCCCCGCCGGCGGGTTCAAATCGTAAATCGGATTCGCGCTCGCCGCCCGGATCATCGTCCCCTGGTGCCCCGCCGGCAAGAACCCCGCCGACCAGTTCCCCGGCCCGTTCGGCGCATACCCGCGCGTATCCGGCAACACGACGAAATCCGGCAGGTTCTTATTCATCGAACCCAGCGCATAAGAAACCCACGACCCCATCGACGGGAACCCAGGCAAAACGAACCCGGACGCCTGCAAAAACGTCGCCGGCCCGTGCACGTTCGACTTCGAGATCATCGACGGAAAGAACGTCATCTCATCGACGCACGTCGCCAGATGCGGCACCAGCGAACTCATCCACTTCCCGCTCTGCCCGTACTGCTTCCAATCCCAAGGGCTCTTCATCACCGCCCCTGGCACGCTCTGAAACAACTCCACCTTCTCGCCCGGATCCCACGGCTGCCCGTTCTTCTCGATCAGCTTCGGCTTATAGTCGAACGTGTCGCACTGGCTCGCCGCCCCCGACATAAATAACTGCACCACCCGCTTCGCCTTCGGCGCGTGATCCAGCGGCCGCCCGTCGGCCGCCCGCAGTAAGTCGGCCAGCGCGATCCCGCCCAACCCGCCGCCAGATTTCCACAAAAAGTTACGCCGGTTCATACACCCTCAGTCCACAAACAAAAACTCATTGCTGTTCAACACCAGCCGGCTCGCGTTCTCCAACCCGTGCTGCCGCGCATACCCCGCCAGCACCGCCGACTCCTTCGCCGAAGGCTCTCTCTGCAACGCCAGCCGGTACAGCGCCGCCACCTGCGCCTCCAGCCCCGCGCCCGCCGCCCGCGCCCGCTCCGCCAGATACTCCGCCTGCTTCACCAGCAGCGGATTGTTCAGCAGCGCTAGCGCCTGAATCGCCGTAATTGTCGTGTTCCGCTTCGCCGTCATCGCCGACGGATCCGGACAGTCCAACCGCTCCATCAACGGGTCCGGCACGCTCCGCACCAGGAACCGGTACACGCTCCGCCGCCGGCTCTCCGCGCTGTCGATATCGAACCGCGTATAGTCGTACACCGGCGAATGGTCGTCTTTGAAATAAAACTGTTCCACCGACGGCCCGCCCGCCCGCAGATCCAGCCGCCCCGCCACCGCCAGCGTCGCGTCCCGCACGCTCTCCGCGTCCAGCCGCCACCGGTTCATCCGCCACAAATACCGGTTCCCCGCGTCCAACTTCGCCTTCTCCGCGTCCGGCGCCGACGCCTGCCGGTAAGTCGCGCTCAACACAATCATCCGGTGCAGCGACTTCAACCGCCCGCCCCCATCCCGAAACTCCGTCGCCAGCCAGTCGAGTAACTCCGGATGCGTCGGCAGCGACCCCATCCGGCCAAAATCGTTCGGCGAATCCACAATCCCCTGCCCGAAATGAAAATGCCAAACGCGGTTCACAATCGACCGCCAGGTCAACATATTCTCCCGGTCCACAATCCACCGCGCCAGCGCCGCCCGCCGCGCGCCCTCCGGCCCCGCGGCAACATCGGCAAACCGCGCCCGCAGCCCCGGCACCGCCGACAACGCGCCCGGCGTCGACACCGCCCCCGGCGCCTGCACGCTCCCCCGCCCCAGCACATGAATCGGCCGCGGCTCCGCCGGCCACCGCAGCGTCCCGAACAGCGGAAAGATATTCGCCGCCCCATACACCATCTTCGGCTTCGGCAAATCCGCCAGCCGCGCGTCGACCACTGCCAACTTACCCTGCCATTCGTCCGTCGCCGCCCGCGCCGCCTCCGGCAGCAGCGCCCGCACTAACTCCTTCCGCCGCGCCGTCCCCTCGGCCACTTTGTCCATCAACTTATCCGTCCGCCACGCCCGGATCTGCTTATCCAACTCCTGGATCTCCGCCGACGTCACCGCCGCCGCCTGGTCCAGCAGCGGCTGCAGCTTCACCATCACCGCCCGCCGTTCGTCCAGCAAAACCCGCCGCTTCGCATACACCGCCGGATCGTCGTCGTAAGGCCGCTCCGCCCGGTCCACGCCCGCAAAAACCGCCTGCAGCGCGTAATAATCGGCCTGCGGAATCGGATCGAACTTGTGGTCGTGGCAACGCGCGCAGTGCGCCGTCATGCTGGTAAATGACGACATCGCCGTCATCAACATATCGTCGCGATCCAGCAGCCGCGTAATCTCCTTATCCGTCGTCCCCTCCCGCAACTCCGCGTGGCCCACAAAATCCCACGGCCCCGCCGCGATGAACCCCGTCGCCACCACTCCCTGCGGATCGTCCGGATACAACACATCCCCGGCCAGTTGCTCCTCCACAAACCGCGCATACGGCTTATCTTCGTTGAACGACCGGATCACATAATCCCGGTACGGCCACGCATTCCGCCGAGGCTTGTCCTTGTCGTACCCGTGCGACTCCCCATAATGCACCACGTCCAGCCAGTG
>CAYMTH010000388.1:0-5481 GCA_964393235.1 uncultured Solibacteraceae bacterium
GCCCCCCCGCTGTCAGCGCCCGCCCCGCCGCAACCAGCGGAACCAGCGAAAACAACCAGACCAGCAAAATCATTCACACCTCTTCCATCCGCCGTAACTCATTGATACCACAAAGAAACCACCGTCGAACCGGCCCGCCGCACCTTGCCATGGCGATATAATGAGGGAAAGGTTAGGATTCCGTCTCCAACCCCGCAGTTATCAGAAACCCTGGTCCTCCCGCGGGCGCCGGCCCGCAGGCCCGGTTCTCAACACCCCTTTTCGGGCGATCCTCCCATTAGTGCTTGATAACAAAGCACTTCCCCACTATCCACCCATCCACCCACAGTTCCTCCCAACCAAAGTTCAGAACCAAGCGCCCGGCCCCACCACCGCCCCACGCATTCTCGGGGGATGGTCCCAAATGTCGTTGAAAACAAACGACAAACCAAAAACTCACCCGCCCCGCCGCCGGCTCATCTCCTCGGCCGACAACGCCGGCGCCGCCACCGTAATAAACCACCCGCACAACGTCACCCCCGCCGCCACCCAGAACGTCCGCTGCACCGCCATCCCCAACCCGATCCGCGGCGTCAGCCAGTTCAAAAACGCCCCCATCACCCCCACCCCGATGCTCCCCCCCATCGACCGCGAAAACTGGATCATCGACGTCGCCGCCCCCATCTTCTGCTTGTCCACCGTCGTCTGCACCGCGATCAGCAGCGCCGGCACCGTGAACCCGAACCCCGCCCCGGTAATCAGCATGCTCCCCAAAATGTAGTACCGCGAGCTCCCCGGTTCCAGAAACGCCAGCATCAGGCTCCCGGCGATCACCCCCGCCATCCCCGCCAGCGCTGGCCCCCGGTACCCCGTCTTCAACATCAGCCGCGCGCACAGCGTGCTCGACGTCACCCACGCCAGCAGCATCGGCGACAACGCCGCCCCCGCCTCCGTCGCCGACCCCTTCTGCACCTCCTGGATGAACAGCGGAATGTACGCCGTCACCCCGTTCAACAGCCACCCGATCACCAGCGAGTGCAGGATGCTGATCGTAAACAGCCGCCACCGGAACAGCGGGAGCGGAATCACCGGATCCGGACTCCCCCGCTCCACCCGGTACGCCACCCACCCCAGCAGCGCCGACAGCCCCAGCAGCCCCACCCCCGTCGCCGTCGTCACGTCCACCAGCGCCAGCAACAGGCAGATCGCCGACGCCGACACCGCCGCCGCCCCCGCGTAATCGATGTGCGGCTTGCCCACCGCCAACTCGTGATGGTCCACCCACCAGTGCCACACCATCCACGCCGACAGCAGCCCGAACGGCACGTTCACCCAGAAAATGCTCGGCCACCCGATCCCGTCCACCAGGAACCCGCCCACCAGCGGCCCGATGATGCTCGACACGCCCCACACCCCGCTGAACAGCGCCTGCACCCGCGCCCGTTCGCTGAAGGTGAACATGTCCCCGATCATAATGATCGCCAGCGGCAGCAGCCCCGCCGCCCCCAGCCCCTGCAGGCCCCGGAACACGATCAGCCACAGCATCGACGGCGCCACCGCGCACAGCAGACTCGCCACCAGAAACAGCGCCATCGACCACGCGTACACGATCTTCCGCCCGAAGATGTCGCTCAGCTTCCCGGCCACCGGAATCCCCGCGCTCGACGCCAGCACGTAAATCGAGAACGCCCACCCGTAGACGTTCAACCCTCCCAGCTGCCCGACAATCGTCGGCATCGCCGTCGCCACCACGGTCGACTCCATCGACCCCATGAACGACCCGATCAACAGCCCGATCGTCACCAGCCGCCTTGCGTTCATGCGCCCAACGCCCTCCGCAGCTCCCGCAGCGCCGCCGGCGAATCGGCATACCGCTGCGCCGTGTGCGTCTCAAGGCCTACCCATCCCGCGTACCCGTCCGCCGCGAGCGCCCGGAAAATCGCGGCCCAATCCACCGGGTCCGGCCCGCCCGGCAGAATTCCCTTCCCCTTCACCTGAACGTTCCCGATCCGCCCCTTCGGCAGCAGCGCGTAGCCGTCCGGATACGCCCGCTCGGCCCGCACCGCGTTGCCCGGGTCCCAGTTGATCCCCAGCGCCGACAGCCGCGCGAACGCCGCCAGCTCCCGGCAGGTCATCACGTTGCAGGAGGCCTCGTTCTCGAGCAGCATCCGCACCCCGGCCCGCCCGGCCCGTTCCCCCAGCGGGGCCAGCACGTCGGCGATCCGCGCCAACAGCCCGGTGGGCTCGGCCACCCGCCGGAACCCGAAACACCGCGCCGCCGGGCACCCCACCCGGTCCGCCAGCCCCAGCACCCGGTCCAGATCCTCGCCCAGCCGCGCGAACCGCCCGGCCTCGGCCGGCCCCGGCTTCCTCACCGGCTCGGGGCCCGGAAGGGGCGCGGCCCCCAGCGCACTGTCGATAAAGGTCACCCGCAGCCCCTCGTCCTTCACCCGCCGCGCGAACGCCGCCTGCTCCCCCGCCGGCAGGTCCCAGTAGCCCTTCTTCGTCCCCGGCACCGACCGCAGCTCGATCGCCCGCACCCCATGCTCCCGGCAGAAGGCAAACGCGCCCTCCTCGCTCCCGGCCACCTCGTCGGTCACCACGCTGACCCGCTCGCGCAGAGGCGCCGCCCACGCCGCCATCGCGCCCAGCAGCGCCCGCCGTGTTACTCGCATCTCTCCATTATCCCGCGCGTTCGCGTTACCTTGATAGGGTGGTTGCCGACCTTCTCGAAAAGATTGAAACCCTCCCCCTCCGGTGGCGCACGCCCCTCGAATGGGGCCCCACCGCCCTCGCCGACCCCATCGCGCTCCTGATCGACCACGCCTTCCTCGAGATGAAGGCCGCCCAGAACGCCATGGAACTCATGACCCGCTGGCCCAACGAATGGACCCCGGGCTGGGTCGAAACCATGACCTCGGTCGCCCGCGACGAGGCCGCCCACCTCTCCCAGGTCACCCGCCTCCTCGTCCGCCGCGGCGGCCGCCTCGAACGCGGCCACAAGTCCTTCTACGCCGCCGACCTCCGCGCCCTCGTCCGCGCCGGCAAGTCCGGCGAAACCCTCGACCGCCTCTGCGTCTCCGCCCTCATCGAGGCCCGCAGCTGCGAACGCTTCGCCGTCCTCGCCGCCACCACCGCCGACGAGGCCCTCGGCAGTTTCTACAAAGCCCTCTTCTCCTCGGAAATGGGCCATTACAAGGTATTCCTCAAGCTCGCCGGCAAGATGGCGCCGGCCGCGGAAGTGCGCGCCCGCTGGGACGAGTTCCTCGACCACGAAGCCCGCATCATCCAGGCCCAGCCCCCCGGCTCCCGCATCCACTCCGGCCTCCCCGCATGATCCTCCTCGCCGCCGCCGCGCTCCTGTTCGACATCGTCATCGCCAACGGCCGCGTCCTCGACCCCGAGACGCGCCTCGACGCCCCCCGCCACATCGGCATCAAGGACGGCCGCATCGCCGCCATCTCGCCCACGCCGCTCCAAGGTAAGCTGGTCCTCGACGCCAAAGGCCGCGTCGTTGCCCCGGGCTTCATCGACATGCACGCCCACGGGCAGAGCCCCGAGGCCAACGAGTACCAGGCCCACGACGGCGTCACCACGGCCCTCGAACTCGAGGTCGGCGTCCCCAACGTCGCCCGCTTCCTCGAGTCCCGCAAAGGTAAGGCGATCCTCAACTACGGCGCCACCGTCAGCCACGGCGGCGCCCGCGCCATGGCCATGAAGGCCTTCGCCGCCAAACACGCCTCCTGGCAGTCCATCGCCGACCTCGGCTTCGAAGCCTACAACACCGCCCGTTACAACTCCCTCGCCGACGCCGAAGAGCTCTCCACCCTCGCCGCCAACCTCGAACGCGGCCTCCGCGAGGGCGCCGTCGGCCTCGGCCTCGCCCCGCAGTACTACCCCGGCGCCACGCCCGACGAGGTCTTCCGCGTCTTCCAGATGGCCGCCCGCTGGCGCGTCCCCGTCTTCATGCACGTCCGGTCCATGACGCCCGCCGCCATGCAGGAAGCCATCGCCGACGCCACCGCCTCCCGCGCCGCGCTCCACATCGTCCACGTCAACTCGATGAGCCTCGGCAACCTCCCGCTCGTCCTCGACCTGATCGACGGCGCCCGCGCGCGCGGCGTCGACATCACCACCGAGGCCTACCCCTATACGGCCGCCTCGACGTTCCTCGAATCCGCCATGTTCGACGACGGCTGGCAGCAGCGGCTGGGCATCGACTACGGCGACCTGCAATGGCAGGACACCGGCGAGCGGCTCACGAAGGAGACGTTCGAGAAGTACCGGAAACAGGGCGGCATCGTCATCATGCACATGATGAAGCCCGAGTGGATCCGCCGCGCCATGGCCTCGCCGTTCGTCATGATCGGCTCCGACGGCATGCCGTTCTCGCCCCGCGCGCACCCGCGCTCGGCCGGGACCTTCGCCCGCGTCCTCGGGCTCTACGTCCGCGAGGAGAAGGCCGTGTCCCTCATGGACGCCCTCGCCAAGATGACCATCGGACCCGCCAGGCGCCTGGAGCCCATCGCCCCGGCCATGCGCAACAAAGGCCGCATCAAGGTCGGCGCCGACGCCGACATCACCGTCTTCGACCCGGCCACCGTGCGCGACAAAGCCGACTTCCAGTCCGGCCTCAAGTTCTCCGAAGGAATCCACCACGTCCTGGTCAACGGCGTCCCCGTCGTCCGCGACGGGCAGACGGTGAAAGGCGCCTTCCCCGGCCGCGCCGTCACCGGCAACTTCCGCCCGTAACTTGATACAGTTGAAGCATGCGATTTGTCCTACTGCTAAGCCTCGCGGCGGGCGCCCTGTTTGCCGCCGATAAGCCCGAGAAAGGGTTCACCGCCCTGTTCAACGGCAAAGACCTCACGGGCTGGACCAAAGCCAAGGAAAACGAAGATGCCTTCCAGGTGAAGGACGGCGCCATCGTCGCCAACGGGAAGCGCTGCCACCTCTACTTCACCGGCCCGTTCAAGGGCAAGGCGCCGAACTTCAAGAACTTCGAACTGAAGGTCGACGTGATGACCCGCAACAAGTCCAACGGCGGTATCTACTTCCACACCGCCTACCAGGAAACCAACTGGCCGGATAAGGGCTTCGAAGTCCAGGTGAACAACTCCCACGGCGACTGGAAGAAGACCGGCGGCCTCTACAACGTCCAGGACAACAAGGAACCGTTCAAGGACGACGAATGGTTCACCGAGCACATCATCGTCAAGGGCAACCACGTGCAGGTCTTCGTCGGCGACAAGAAGGTCTCCGACTGGACGCAGCCGGAAGGCTGGACCGGCCCCAAGGGCAACCCCGGACGCGTGATCCGCGCCGGCGGCACCTTCGCCCTGCAGGCCCACGACCCGGGCTCGACGATCATGTACAAGAACATCCGCGTCAAGCCGCTCAAGGACTAACCTTCGCGCTCCGGCGCCGAAGCGAAAAGGGCACCCCTTCCGGGTGCCCTTTTCTTTTGCTGTGCCACACTGAGAGAGACCCGATGCGAACGCT
>CAYMTH010000389.1:0-5053 GCA_964393235.1 uncultured Solibacteraceae bacterium
CGACCCGGCCGAGATCAGCAAGATCCGGAACGCGGACCTGCCGATCGTGGGCGACCTAAAGCGCGTGCTGCCGAAGATCAACGCGGTGTTGAAGGAACTGAAGGCGGAAGCCGGCGAACGGCCGGGCCTGAAGGCCTGGTGGAAGCAGATGCGGGAGTGGAAGGAAGAGCACCCGCTGAAGCCGGTGGTTTCCGATACGGAGATCAAGCCGCAGCACCTGATGCAGGAGATCGACCGGTTGACGAAGGGCAAGGCGATCGTTTGCTCGGACGTGGGCCAGCACCAGATGTGGGCGGCGCAGCTGATCCGGTTCAACGAGCCGCGGCTGTGGATCAACTCGGGCGGGCTGGGGTCGATGGGCTTCGGCGTGCCGAGCGCTCTGGGCGCGCAGGTGGCGAATCCGGACCAGCTGGTGATCGCGATCTGCGGCGACGGCGGGTTCCAGATGTCGCTGCCGGAACTGGCGACGCTGATGAACTACGGGCTGCCGGTGAAGGTGATCATCATGAACAACGGCTACCTGGGCATGGTGCGGCAGTGGCAGGAGCTGTTCTACGCCAACCGCCTGTCGCAGGTGACGCTCGATTCGTTCCCCGACGTGACGCAGCTGGCGGGCGCCTACGGCTTCAAGGGCCGCACGGTGGAACGGCCGGCTGAGCTTGCCGAGGCGCTGGAGACGGCGTTCGCCGATCCGGGCCCGTACCTGCTGAACGTGCGCGTGTCGCCGGTGGAGAACGTGTTCCCGATGGTGCCCGCGGGCGGGGCCATTAACGAGATGGTGCTCGCGCCGCCGCGTCCGGCGGAAGTGCGGAAGTAGAAAACGAGGAATTCCGGAAATGTTGCAGATCATTAGTCTTTTGCTGGAGAACAAGACGGGCGCGCTGATGCGCGTGACCGGGCTGCTCACCGCGCGCGGGTACAACATCGACAGCCTGACGGTGGCGCGGACGCTGGATCCGGAGTTGTCGCGGATGACGATCGCGGTGGAAATCGAGCCGCACCAGCGCCGGCAGCTGATCAAGCACATGAACAAGCTGATCAACGTGCTGCAGGCGACCGACCTGACGGACGCGCCGGCGGTGACGCGCGAGATGGTGCTGATGCGGGTGCGGGCGCCGCAGGAATCGCGCACGGCGATTCTGAAAGAGGCCGAGATTTTCGGGGCGCGGGTGGTGGATTCGACGCTGGAAGGATTTGCGCTCGAGGCCACCGGGGACATCGAAAAGCTCGACGAATTTATCGATATCATGCGCAGCTATGGCGAGATCGAAGTGACTCGCGGCGGCGCCGTGGCAGTTTCACTGGAGTCCAAGAAGCTCCGCCTTTCGCCCCCTGTGCCGCGCGGCGCCGAGGACGTGAAGTCGGAAGAGAAGAACGGAGTTATTTAATGCTGAATCGGTACTACGAAAAAGACGGCGATCCGAACCTGCTGAAAGGCCGGACCTTCGCCATCATCGGCTACGGGAGCCAGGGCCACGCGCACGCGCTGAACCTGCGGGATTCGGGCGCGGACGTGATCGTCGGCCTGTACCCGGGGTCGAAGAGCTGGGCGAAGGCGGAAGCCGCCGGCCTGCGCGTGATGACGACGGCGGAGGCGACCAAGGCCGCCGACACGATCATGGTGCTGGTCAGCGACCACATCCAGCCGGACCTCTACAACAACGAGATCGCCCCGAACCTGACCGCCGGCAAGACGCTGATGTTCGCGCACGGGTTCTCGATCCACTTCGGTTACGTGAAGCCCCCGGCCGACGTGGACGTCAGCCTGATCGCGCCGAAGTCGCCGGGCCACCGCGTCCGCGAGCTGTTTGTGGAAAACGTCGGCGTTCCGGGCCTGGTGGCCGTGCAGCAGAACCCGTCGGGCAAGGCGCTGCAGAACGCGCTGGCCTATGCGCTCGGCATCGGCTGCCTGCGCGCGGGCGTCATCGAAACGACCTTCAAGGAAGAGGCCGAAACCGACCTGTTCGGCGAGCAGACGGTTCTCTGCGGCGGCACGAGCGAACTGATCAAGGCCGGCTTTGAAACGCTGGTCGAGGCCGGTTATGCGCCGGAAATGGCGTACTTCGAGTGCCTGCACGAGCTGAAGCTGATCGTCGACCTGATCTATGAGGGCGGCCTGAACTACATGCGCTACTCGGTCTCCGACACGGCCGAATACGGCGACTACGTCACCGGCCCGCGCCTGATCAACTCGCAGACCAAGGAAGAGATGAAGAAGGTGCTGAAGGAGATCCAGGACGGCAAGTTCGCCGAGACCTGGATGAACGAAAACCGCACCGGCCGCAAGAACTTCCTGGCCATGCGCGAAGCCAACTCCAACCACCAGATCGAAACGGTGGGCAAGGAACTTCGTGCGATGATGCCCTTCCTCAAGAAAAAGAAGGAAGCCGGCGTACCGGAAGCCTAAACCAGGCCCGGGCCAGCCGTTTCCCCCCACAGGAGCCGATTCTCATGCGCATCTACACCTTCGACACGACACTCCGCGACGGCACGCAAGGCGAAGCCGTTTCCTTCTCGGTCGAGGACAAGCTGATTATTAGCCAGAAGCTGGATGAGCTGGGGATCGACTACATCGAGGGCGGCTGGCCCGGATCCAATCCGAAAGACAAAGAGTTCTTCGCGCGGGCGAAGGACGAACTGCAGTTGAAGCACGCGAAGCTGACGGCGTTCGGATCGACGCACTTCGCGCGGAACACGGTGGATACCGATCCAAACGTGCGGGAGTTGCTGGGCGCGGAAACACCGGTGATCAGCATCTTCGGCAAGACGTGGGACTTCCACGTGACGCGGGCGCTGGGCATCACGCTCGAAGAGAATTTGAAGATCATTGCCAATACGGTCGGGTACCTGAAGCAGCACGGGCGCGAGGTGGTCTACGACGCCGAGCACTTCTTCGACGGTTACTTCGCGAATCCGGAATACGCGCTGCAGACGCTGCAGGCGGCGCACGACGCGGGCGCCGACGTGCTGTGTCTGTGCGACACCAACGGCGGCACGATCACTTCGAAACTGCGGGAAGCAGTGGCGGTGGTGCGGGCGCGGTTCGGCGGGGTGATCGGCATTCACCCGCACAACGATTCCGACGTCGCCGTGGCCAACGCGCTGGCGGCGATCGAAGAGGGCGCGACGCACGTGCAGGGCTGCATGAACGGCTACGGCGAACGGTGCGGCAACGCGAACCTGGCGTCGGTGATCGCCAACCTCGAATTGAAGCTGGGCCACGAGACGATCGGGCGGGAGCGGCTGGCCGGCTTGACCGGCGTGGCGCGGTTCATCGCCGAGCTGGCCAACCTGCAGATCCCCAACGGGCAGCCCTATGTGGGGCAGAGCGCGTTCGCGCACAAGGGCGGAGTGCACGTGAGCGCGGTGATGAAGGATTCGGCCACCTACGAGCACGTGCGGCCGGAGACGGTGGGGAACCGGCAGCGGGTGCTGGTGAGCGATCTGTCGGGCCGCAGCAACATCTTCTACAAGCTGAAGGAACACGGGCTCGAGGAGAAGCTGAACGAAGAGTCGCGGAAGTCGCTGCTCGAGAAGATCAAGCAGATGGAGTTCGAGGGGTACGAACTGGAAGCGGCCGAGGGCACGTTCGAACTGATGGTGCGCGAGGCGCTGAACCCGGGCAAGGACTTCTTCCACCTGGTAAATTTCGACGTGACGACGAAGATGGGCCGCAGCGGCGGGTCGTTGACCGTCGCGACGGTGTCGCTGCAGGCCGCCGACGGGCTGCACACGGAGACGGCGGTGGGCAACGGGCCGGTGAACGCGCTCGACCTGTGCCTGCGCGAGTGCCTGGTGGCGAACTATCCCGCCATCCGGAACGTTAAGCTCACCGACTATAAGGTGCGCGTGATCGACTCGAAGAAGGGTACGGGCGCGAAGGTGCGCGTGCTGATCGAGTGGAGCGACCTGAAGCGGTCGTGGGCGACGGTGGGCGTTTCGGAGAACGTGATCGAAGCGAGCTGGAAGGCGCTGGTGGACGCGATCCGGCTGGAGCTGATGCGGCTGGCCGACAAGGACGACGCGATCGAGAAGGCCGTCGAGGATTACTGCTGGGGCGTTTAGAGGGTAGAGCCCTCTTCGCCGAGCAGGATACGGCGGATGAGCGGGATCGGAATGGCTCCCTGGCGCACGAAATCGGCGTGAAAACGGGCTAAATTGAACGTTTGTCCCTGTTTTTTGGCATAGTCTTCGCGCAGTTTGTAGACCTGCAGCTTGCCGAGCGTGTAGTAGAGGTAGGTCGGGTTGTAGGCGCCGCGGCGGGCTTCCTCATAGGCGTTGGCCGGTTCCTGCATTCCCTTCTCCACGAACAGCTTCGCCGCCTGCTCGACCGTGTAGCCCTGCGTGTGGAGCTTGATGCCGGCGACGTAGCGGCAGTCGCGGAGCAGCGCCTCGTGGAGCTGGGCGAGGCGCAGTTTGGGGTCGCCGTTGCCGAAGCCCTCCTCGATCATCATCTGCTCGGTGTAGTGGGCCCAGCCCTCGGCGTTACTGCCGCAGGCGTAGAGCTTGCGGGTTTTCGTCGGGAACTGCGGGGCGAAGATGAACTGGGTGAAGTGGCCGGGGAAGGCCTCGTGGACGGTGATGATGTCCATGACCGGCTTGTTATAGAGCCGGAGGTGCTCCTCCTTGTGCTTGGCGTCCCAGTCCTTTTCGGGCGGGGTGACGTAGTAGAAGGCCTCGGTGGCGCGGGTCTCGTAGGCGCCGGGGGTATCCATCGACGCGAAGCTGCCGGAGCGGGCGTAGGGCGGGGTCTCTTCGACGCGCGGGAGGCGGTCGTTGGGGAGTTCGATGATCTTCTTCTCGACCAGGAACTGGCGGATGCCGGCGAGCGTGCGGCGGGTGGCGGGGATGAGGTCGGCTTCGGTGGGATGGTCGTTGGAGATATCGGCGATGACCTCGGCGGGGGTCTTCGCGGGGTCGATTTTGCGGGCGGTTTCGACGTAGTCGCGGTAGTCCTTTTCGAGGTTGGCCTCGCCGATGGCGAGCAGCCGGTCGAGCGGGATGTCGACCATCTCCTCGAATTTCAGCTTGCGGGCGAAGAGGTCGGAGCCGA
>CAYMTH010000389.1:5063-5479 GCA_964393235.1 uncultured Solibacteraceae bacterium
TCGTTTTTCAACCACGCGGCGGCGTCCTCCATAGCGGCGGCGGCGTCCTTGTTGGCGGCTTCGAATCGGGCGAGGAGGGCGGGGTCGCCAGCGGCGGCCTCGCGGGCCCAGGCGGCGACGGTCTCCGTGTAGAAGCCGATGGAGCCGGAGGCCATGCGGATGGCGAGGTCGGTGAACTCCTTCGGCGGATTTTCGACGTTGGCCTTCATGGAGGCGAGCACACCGGGCACCTGGCGCAGGCGGGCGACGACGGATTCCAGACGCTTCGCCTTCGGGGCGAAGTCGCGCTTCATGAGGGCGTCGATGGCGCCGCCGGGCGTGCCGACGTAGAGCATCGGGTTATGGCGCCAGCTCTGCACCTCTTCGAGTTCGAGCAGTTCGGCGCGGATGGCCGCGCGGAGCACCTGCGCGTCGAT
>CAYMTH010000390.1:0-5467 GCA_964393235.1 uncultured Solibacteraceae bacterium
CGCAGATGACGCCGCCCTTTCCACCACCGTAGGGCAGGTTGACGACGGCGCACTTCCAGGTCATCCAGGAAGCGAGCGCACGCACCTCGTCGAGCGTCACATCGGGCGCGTAGCGGATGCCGCCCTTGGCGGGTCCGCGGGCGATCGAGTGCTGCACGCGGTAGCCCGTGAAGACTTCCACGCGGCCGTCGTCGAGCACGATCGGGATCGCGACCGTCAGCTCTTTCGAAGGGGTCTTGAGCACCTTGCGCATGCCGTCATCGAGATCGAGGCAGGTAGCGGCGTTCTCGAAGCGGATCGCGGCGTTAATCCACGGATTGAATTCGTCGGAATGGTGAGTATTGGGGACGGCGTCAGCGGTAACCATCTAGCCTCCGACTACATTATGACAGCGTCAGTGCGACATGGCGTAAACGACGTAATTGACGCCGATGCGGAGGCCGAGCGCCGAGTACTTCTCCGGGTAGCGCGGCTCGTCGGCGAGTTGCCACGAGTCGCCGACATCGGAGTTGAAGGCCATGGCGACCATGATGCGGCCCTGGCGGTCCCGGATCACGCGCCAATAGGCCTGCGCACCGTCGGCGCGGTAGCCCTTGCCGTCGCGCATCAGCGAACGGTAGTTGGCCACCTGGTGGCGTTCGGCGATGTCGAAGACGGTGTGGAGGATGGCGTCGTCGTTGGTGAGTTCCTCGATCACGTAGTCGGGAAAGACACGGCTCATGCCCTCTTGAAACTGCGCCCATTCGGCGGTGCCGAAGAAGGAGTCGCAGAACAGGAAACCGCCGCGCAGCAGGTACTCGCGCAGCTTGCCGGCCTGGTCGTCGGTGAGGTCCCAGGTGCCGGGCATGGAGACGTGGAGGTAGGGCCAGTAGAAGATGTCGTCGCCGTCGTCGGGGTTGGTGGGCTGTTCCACGCTGCGGACGTCGACGCGGGTCAGGCGGCGGAGGGCGGCGGCGAAGGTGCGGTCGCCTTTGGGGTAGTCGACGGTCCACGTCGTGCGGCCGTGCAGCCAGTTGCCGGAGCCGCCGCGGAAGCCGGCGCCGTAGTTGGACGGGTACATCAGGCGGCCCAGAATCAGCTCGGCGGGTTTGTCGAAATCCGGCGGCAGCGGCGCTTCGGTGGCCGCGCCTTCAAGGCCCGGATAGGTGCGGAAGGGCCGCTGCGCGAGCAGCAGCGCGCAGAACAGCAGACCGATGGCCGGGCGTCGGAGCATGAGCGTTGCCTTCAAGAGACGAGCCGCGCGGGGGCCCGGGTTACACTGGAGTTTGGTGACTTCGCGACGGCTATTCCTTTTGACCGTGACCGCCTGGCCGCTGGCGGCGCGCACGAAAAAGTTCTGCGGGGTGCGGTTCCGGATCGTCTCGCGCGGCCGGTCGAACCGGCGCTACCTCTGGATTCACGGCGATGAAACGACCGCGCGCGACGTGCTCGACGCCCACCTGAAGACGTGGAAGGGTAAGGCGCTCTTCGTGCAGAACGACACTCGCGTGATCAAAGCAGGGACCATGACGTTCGACCCGAACCGCATGTTTACCGCCGAGGGCCTCGAGCGCAACCTGCGGCGCCTGCACCCGGAGGCGACCGACGCAGATCGCGCGCGCATCCACAAATTAGTGGCCCGGGACCGCGAGAAACTGCTGCGCGAGTTGACGCCGCCGAAAGGCGGGCTGCTCACCGTAGTGCACAACAACAGCCGCGGCTACTCAGTGAAGGACGAGGTCGAGATCAGCAACGACGTCTCCCTGCCGATGCCGGATTCGCCCAACGACTTCATGCTGTGCACCGACCCGGCCGACTTCGCCATTCTGAAACGCTCTCCGTTCAACGTGGTTCTGCAAAATGCGCCGAAGGGCGAGGACGACGGTTCCTTCTCGCGGCTCGCGGCGGCGCGGAAGATCCGCTACCTGAACATCGAGGCCGCCATCGGGCGCGCCGAACCGCAGCGCGCGATGCTCGAGTGGGCCGAGAAAAACCTGCCGTAGCCTCTTGCGCTATTGCAGCGCGCGGCGCAGCGCCTTCAGCGTCTCCGCCTGCTGGAACTCCCGCGTGATGGCCGCTTCGCCGTCGAGCAGTTGGTGGCGGTAATGGCCGAACTGCACGTGATTGGCGCCCTTGACTTCGATGGTCTGCGACGACGGGGGCAGCAGGTGGGCGTTGGCCCGCGCGTCAGCGGGCGGCGCGACGCCGTCGTTGGAACCGACGATGCGCACGATCTTGAGGGATGTGCCGGAGAGATCGAAGTCGCGCGGATGCGTGGTGCCAATCAGAATCAGCCCGGCGATGTTGGTGGCCGATTCGCGGGCAAAACGAGCCGCCAGCATCGCGCCGCGCGAATGGCCGGCGATGAACCAGCGGGTGTCCGGATTGGCCTTGACCAGTTCGCTGATGCCCGCGAACAGGTCGTCGCGCATGTGGTCGGTGCAGGCGCAGCGCAGCGGCAACCGCAGCAGGTACGCCGGGTGTCCGGATGCCGCGATGCTTTTGACGAAGGGCGCGTAGGCCACTGGGTCCACCATGCCGCCGGGCAAATAAATGACGCCGGTCGCGCGCCGGGCCTGCCGCGGCTGGAAGAATACGGCCGTGCCGTTGTCGAACACACGCACCGACGAATCGGAGTGCATCGCGGCATCGGGCACGTCGACAGACTGGTAGCCCCAGAACATCCACAAGAGGAACGTCACCCCGAACAACGGGAACAGCGTGCGCAGGAGCCTACGAACCAGCACGCTTTATCGTAACTGGTACTGATACCGGTCGGGGAGCATCCGGCGGAACAGCGCGGACGGGGCTTCCGATTGCAGCGCGCAGCGCCGCCCGTTGGAAAGCCCGTCGACGGCCACCTGGTCGCCCGACACCGATACCCGGTAGGCCATCTCGGCGCCTGCCTCGCGCGCCAGCGAGTCGAGCGGCCAGTCGCTGTCGGCCACCATACGAATGCCGCCTTCCCGCGCAATTAAAACGGTCCAGGCTGAGGATGAGCATCCAGCCTGGACCGCGGACCGTCCCCCTTCAAGGATCCGCGCCGCATTTTCGAGGAACCGGTCCATGTAAACCTCTTCGACGCCGGCGCCGCTTTCTTGAGCCGTATAATACGGTCATGTCGCGCACGCTGTTTCTTCTGGCGATCCTGTCTTTGGCCGCGCCCGCCCAGTTGAAGCGGACGCCGGGCCACTTTGAAAACGACCGCGTGCGCGTCGAGTCGACCATCCACACCGATCGCGCCATGGTGAAAAACCTCATCGGGCACGACTTCGACGGCTCCGTCGCCGTGGTCGAAATCACTGTGACCCCGCGCGGCGGCGAACCGCTCGACGTCGAACGCGAGGACTGGACCCTGTTCTCGAACAAGGACGCGCAAAAGGCGCCCGCCTACCACCCCAGCCAACTGGCCGGCCAGGGCGCGATCGTCGTAAAGGAAATGCGCGGCGGCGGCGGCATCATGGCCGGCGACAACCCCAACGCGCCCGTCATCGGCGGCATTCCGGGCACGGGCGGGCGGCCGCGCTCGATGGGCAACGGCGGGGGCGGCATCGGAAATTCGGCATCGGCGCCCGTCGACACGACGATCGAAACGAAGAACGACGAGAAGGTCAACCCGGTGCTCGCCACCCTCAAATCCAAAGAGCTGAAGTACGGCAAGACGATGACCCCGGTGAAGGGCCTGCTCTTCTTTTCCCTCGACGGCAAGCATAAGCTGAAGGACCTCGAACTCTGGTACCGCGGGCCCGCGGGCAAGTTCGTAATATCCTATAAGCCGTAATGAAAATTCACGATCTGGACACCCCGGCGCTGGTCATCGACCTCGATGTCATGGAGCGGAATCTGGCCAAAATGGCCGAGTACTCGCGGGCGCACGGCCTGCGGCTCCGCCCGCACACCAAGACGCATAAGATTCCCGCGCTCGGCGCGCGGCAACTCGCCCACGGCGCCGCCGGTCTCACCGTCGCCAAGGTCTCCGAAGCCGAAGTCATGCTCGCCTCCGGCGTCGAAGACCTGTTGATCGCCTATCCGATTTTCGGCGCCGAAAAGATGCGCCGCCTCGTCGAGGTCGCCAGGAAGACGCTCGTCACCGTCTCGGTCGACAGCGTCGAAGCCGCCCGCCCCATCAGCGAAGCCGCCAAGGCCGCCGGCATCCGCATCGGCGTGCTGGCCGAGGTCGACGCCGGGCTGCACCGCGTCGGCGTCCAACCCGCCCTGTTCATCGATCTCCTCCGCGGCCTCGCCCAACTCAACGGCATCGAGCTCCGCGGCATGGCTTTTTACCCCGGTCACATCAAGAGCCAGGACGCCGCCGCGCTCGCGGCGCTGGCGGCCCTGATCTCCGGACTCGTCGCCGAGGCCAGGGCCGCCGGCTTCGAACTCCCCATCGTCTCCGGCGGTTCGACCCCCACCGAGTGGCACTCGCACGAAGTTGCCGGCATGAACGAAATCCGCCCCGGCACCTACGTTTTTAACGACCGTAACACCATCCTCAGCGGCGCCTGCGGCTGGGACGACTGCGCCGCCACCATCATCGCCACCGTCGTCTCCACGTCCGTCCCCGGCCAGTTCGTCATCGACGGCGGCTCGAAGACCTTCTCCTCCGACCGCGCCGCCGCCGAAGGCTTCGGCGTCTTCCTCGACGCCCCCGACGCCCTGTTCGAAAAGATGAACGAGGAGCACGGCTACGTGAAGCACGCCGGTCACACCCGCAAGGTCGGCGACCGCGTCCGCATCCTGCCCAACCACATCTGCGTCGCCGTCAACCTGCACGAACGCGTCTACGGCGTCCGCGGCGAAGACGTCGTCGAAACCTGGACCGTCGACGGTCGCGGCAAGCTCCAGTAAGGCCAACAAAATAGGAAGGGCGGACGCCGCGGCGCCCGCCCTTTGTTGTTTGCGATTTCCGTGAACTACTCGGAGATCTTCTCGACGTGCACGGAATCACCATCCACCTTGCCGCTGATGGTGACGGCCTTGCCGTAGAACTTCTCGGTCACAGCTTCCTTGTTGTGGATCTTGATCACCTTGCCGTCGGCGGTGACGAGCACCGGCGCGCCGCCCTTGGCGATGCAGCCCTTCACGCAACCGGGGTTCTCCTTGCCCGGGCCGTGCTTGGCGCCACAGCCGGAATCGGAGATCGAACCCTTCAGTTCGGCCCCGTAGATGCCCATCGCGGCGATGGACAGGGCGAGAATCATCTTCTTCATGTGTTTGTGTCTCCCTGGGAACTCGGACCAGCTTAGTCCTTGGTGTGAACTATACTTTACCTGCAGGGCGTAAAGCAACAGCTGAATCCGGTCATTAGATGCGCGCCGCTACAGCGAGCGTTGCAGAGAAATTCCCCCGTTCGACGTCGAAAGATCCAGCAGCACGCCGCCCGTTCCCACCGTCCCCTCCACACGTTTCTTCGTCACTTCCCCCTTCACATCGAAATCGCTCTGGCGCGACGACCCCGACGTCCGCTCCGCCAGCTGCAACATCGCCG
>CAYMTH010000391.1:0-5467 GCA_964393235.1 uncultured Solibacteraceae bacterium
AATCCGTCAACTCCGTCAACTGGACAGCGGCCGCGAACAACTCCGTCTCCCCACGCACGGCGACGCTCACCATCGGCAACCAGTCCTACACCGTCACGCAGTCCGCCATGGCCGGCTCCCTCGCGCTCAGCGCTCCTTCGGCAACCGCGCCCGCCGCGGGTGGCTCGGGCTCCGTCACCGTCACGCCGGTTCCCGCCGATTACTCCGCCTGGACCGTCACCGGCGCTCCGGAATGGCTCACCGTCACGCGCTCCGGCAACACCGTCAACTGGACCGCCACCGCCAACACCGGCGCCGCCCGCACCGCCACGCTCACCATCGGCAACCAGACGTACTCCGTCACCCAGGCCTCCGCGCCCGCCCCGGCAGTCATCCAGAGCCCCTTCAGCGGTTCCGGTCTCACGAAGACGTTTCAAATCCAGTTCCGCAGCCCCGCCGGCCTCGATGAACTCGGCGTCCTCAACGTCCTCATCAATGACGCGCTGAACGGCAACGCCGCCTGCTACCTGGCCTATTCCTATCCGGCCCAGGTCGTCTATCTGGTCCGCAACCAGGGCCCGGGGGCCGGGCTCGACGGCGGCTTCCCGCTCGGCGGGTCCGGCAGCGCTTCCAACAGCCAGTGCGCCATCGCGTCGGCCGGGTCGAGCGTAGTCACCGTGTCCCCCGACACCATCCAGCTCAACCTGAACATCACGTTCACCAGCGCCTTCCAGGGCAGCCGCCTCGTCTACGCGGCCGCCCGCAACAAGACCGAGACGCTCAACTCCGGCTGGCAACTCGTCGGCACCCACGAGGTGCCCGGCACGACCGTCACCTACCCGCGCACCGCCACCGCATCCCCCGCCGCCGGCAGCACAGCCGGCGCCACCATCACCTACGCCTACGAAGACGCCACCAGCAACGCCAACCTGCAAACCGCATGGGCGCTCATCAACACCGCCGTCGACGGCCGCCAGGCCTGCTACGTGGCCTATTACGCGCCCGGCAACGCGCTCTACCTGATCCCCGATAACGGCGACGGCGCCCAGGCCACCAGTATCCCGCTCACCGGCACGAACACCATCGAAAACAGCCAGTGCCTCATCAGCGCGGCCGGCTCGTCGGTGACGCGCTCCGGCAACCGGCTCACGCTGACACTCAACTACACCTTCAAGCCCGGCTTCAGTGGCTACCGCGGCATCTGGACCGCCGTCCAGACGCTCGGCGGCGCGCAGACCAGCCCGTGGCGCGCCGCCGGTTCGTGGCTCGTCCCCTAGCCGAGCAGGAACTCGAGCGTCTCCACGGCCTGATCGATCTCCGCCCGCCCGGCGATGTAGGGCGGCAGCAGCCGCAGTACATTCCCGTGCGTGCAGTTGATGACCAGCCCCAGCGCCAGTGCCCGATCCACGAAAACGTCGCCCGGGCAGGTCAATTCGACGCCCGCCATCAGGCCGCGCCCGCGCACCTCGCGCACCAGCGGCGACCGCAGCGCCCGCAACCGCGTCTGCAGGTACTCGCCGTGCTCCCGGATCGAGGGCAGCAGGCGCTCCACCTCGCCCAGAAACGCCAGCGGGCCCCCGCCGAACGTGGTCCCGTGCATTCCGGGCGCAATGGCGGCGGCCGCCGCGGCGTTGAAGATCGTCGCTCCCAGCGGAAGCCCGCCGGCCAGCGGCTTCGCCGTCACGATAACGTCCGGTGGCGCCAGTTCCGGAAACGCCTGGAACGCGAAACGGTGCCCCGTCCGGCCCAGCCCGCACTGCGTCTCGTCGGCGATCCAGAGCGCCCCCGCGGCGTCGGCCAACCGCCGCATCTCGCCCAGGAACTCCCCCGTCAGCGGATAGATGCCGCCCTCGCCCTGGATGGTCTCCGCGACGATCGCGATCGTCTCCGGCGTGACCGCGGCGGCCAGCGCGGCCGTGTCGTTGGCGGGCACAAAGACGACGTCCGCCGCCAGCGGCTGGAACGGTTCCCGGTACTTCGCCTGCCCCGTCACCGCCAGCGATCCGGCCGTCCGCCCGTGAAAGCCATTCTCGAGCGCGACCACCCGGTGGCTCCGCCGCCCCCGGCCGTTGGCCAGCGCGCGGGCCGCCTTCAGCGCCGCCTCCATCGCCTCCGTGCCGCTGTTGGACAGGAAGACCTGCGCCAGGCCGGACCATTCGACGAGCCGCGAGGCCAGCTCCTGCTGGTAGGGATGCGCGTGCAGGTTCGACGTGTGAATGTAGCGTCCCGCCTGCTCGGCAACCGCCGCGACAATGGCCGGGTGCCCGTGCCCCAGCGCGTTCACACCGATGCCCGTGATGAAGTCCAGGTAACGGCGCCCGTCCGCGTCGATCAGGTGGCAGCGGTCGGCAGCGTGAACGGTGAGGGCGCGTTGGCCATAGGTCGGATGCAGCATATGACCCCAGCGTAGGGCTGGGATCAAAACAATACAAATACTATTTGTCTTGAGTTTTGATACCTTCTCGGTATGTCCCTCGACGCGATCGAATTGACCCACCTGCGCTACTTCATCGCGCTCGCCGAGGAACTCCACTTCGGCCGCGCCGCCGCCCGGCTGCATATCGCCCAGCCCCCGTTGACCCGGCAGATCCGCCTGCTCGAGGAGCGCCTGGAATGCCTGCTGTTCGAGCGGACCACGCGCACCACCCGTCTCACCCCGGCCGGCGCCGACCTGCTCGACCGCGCCCGCACCATCGTCGCCGAGGCCGAAGCGGCCATGCGCGCCGTGCGCAGCCTCGGCCGCGGCGAGGAAGGCCTGCTGCGCCTCGCCACCGCTCCGTCGCTGATGCTCGGCGCGCTGCCGCACTGGATCCGCCGCTTCCGCGAGAACTATCCGCGCGTCGAACTCCGGCTCTCCGAAATGGGCTCGAGCGGCGTGCTCGGCGCCGTCCGCGCGGGTACCGCCGACCTCGGCCTGATCCGCGGCATGGACCGCGCCCGCGAAATCGTCACGCACCTTGAGTGGAAGGAAGAGATGGCCGCCATCGTCCCGGCCGATTTCGACGCCGGCGAGGGCATGCGGCTCGGCCGGCTCCGCGCCGAACCGTTCGTGTTCTTTCCGCGCTCCATCGGACCGTCGTTCTACGACGAGGTGATGAGCCAGTGCCGCCGCGCCGGGTTCACACCGCTCGTCGTGCAGGAGGCCCGGCAATGGTCGAGCATCATCAGCCTCGTCAGCGCCGGCATCGGCGTCTCCATCGGGCCGATGGGCGTCTCGGAGCTGTTGCCGAACGCCGCCCGGTTCGTTCCGCTCCGCAACTTCCGCACCTCCGTCCGGCTCATCGGCCGCACGGGCGCGGCGCATCCGCCGGCATTGCGATTCGTCAGCCTCGCGGCCGGCCGGGAGTTCAGCGGCGAGTCACGACGTCCAGATTGAAACTCAGCCAAAGCTGCGCCGGCGGTCCGGAACCGGTCCCCGCCGGGATTCCGGGCGCCGCCAACCGGAACTCGCCGCCATCGTCGAATCGGAACGTGATCGAATGACGGCTGACCGCGTAGCGCCCCTGCCCGGCTGTGGGAGTGAGCGGGAATGGATATGTGGCGTGTTCCATCACGCGTAGAGCGCCCTGATCCTGAAAGCGGCCATCCGGATGAAGCCGGACGCATTCTCCGTCGGAGAGGCACCAGGTGCCGGCGAGCGCGGCGGGAGGCGGCACGGCAAATCGGACGTAGCGATGGGGAGTGTTGGATGTCGTCAACACCAGCGACGCCCCTTCCACGCGGATCGGAATCTCGCCATACGGCATCCGCAGGATTCCGGCCGGACCGGACAGCGTCCAACTCCCCCAATCCCGCGGAGACCGTTCCCGCTCGATGGCCGGATCGATGTCGACCAGGCCGTGCGTCGGGAAGCGGGGTCCGAAGTAGGCCGCGCCATCGGCAAAGAAGATCGCGAAGTGCGGCTTGATCGAACCGAACGACATCGCGGCGCCGCCCCAGACTCCGGCGATGGCCGGCCCCTCCGCCAGCGCGGGCCCACGCCCGGGCGCCGCGGCCGCGTCGCCGAACCGCAGCGTAAACAGAAACCGGTAGATCTCCGGTTCCCAACGAGGACTCGACATCGCGTTGGTCATCACCAGGTCCGCGCGAAAATCGGCCGCCATCACGTACGCCCGCTCCACCCGGTCCCGCACGCGGAACAGGTACGGCCGCACCGAATAGACCTGATTTCCCACCATAATCCCGCCGTTCGCGGTAACGTAATCCCACCCGGCCGCCGTCCGCCTCGGCGCCTCGGCGTCAAATGCCTGCCCGCTGACGTTTCGCATCGGTTGCGCCCGGTTCAAAGCGAGGATCTCCTGCCAGACGGAAGGCAGTTCCCGTTCCCAGGGGCCCACCGGCCGGCTTGGCAGCAGGACGATCGCCAGCTGCTCCGGCCCCTGCAGCCGAGCCGGGGAGAGACTCACAAATCCGGTCTGCCGATTCTCCACCCACCCGGCGGGAATCGTGTATCGAAAGTTCTGAAATTCGCCGGGACGCTCCGGGCCCTTTGGCGGCGGTGGCGCCGGCGCCACCGCCGCCTGTGGTTGGA
The DNA here is from genome assembly GCA_964393235.1 of uncultured Solibacteraceae bacterium. GTDB lineage: Bacteria > Acidobacteriota > Terriglobia > Bryobacterales > Bryobacteraceae. The sequence continues at coordinate 4,511 of CAYMTH010000391.1, forward strand.
TCGTCCCAAGAAACGCCATCCACTCCGCCTCGCAACCGTCCATCGCGGCGCGATCACTGGCGATGAACACGAAGGACTGCACACGTTCCGGACCGGAGGGGAAGACCGCGAGCCGCGCGTGAAACCGGTTGCCGCTGCCGTCCGTGACGGCGGATTCGCCGGCGGAATACGTCAGGCCGGCCGCCGTTCTCCGCGCCATCGCCGCAGGCGACGGCGCGGCCTGAAACCCACGGCCGACCCCCCCGACCATTCGGAGTCGAATGCCGCCGCGGCGCCCGGCTGGTCGTCGTAGGCGGCCAGCTGACAGAACTTCCGCCCTCGCACCACGGTGTAGCGGTCGAACGTCGACGACGCCTGCTTCTCCCAACCCGCGGGCGGCGTGAACCGGAACTTTCCGCGTTCTTCCGCGGCGAGCGCGGAGGTGAGGGCAACCCCGGCAAGACAAATCACAAGGCGGCGCACCATACAGGTACCTCCCGTTCCGACGGCCACAGTATACGCCCGTTCCTGCCATTTCGATCCCGCCCGTGCGTGGTAGCCTAGCCCTGTTGGGAGGCGCCACACCGATGATCACCCGTAGAGAATGGCTTGCCGGCACGCCGCTGCTCGCCACCGCCGCACCGGCGGGACGCCCGAAGATCGCGGCCATCTGCACGATCTACTTCAAGTTCTCCCATTCCCAGCACATTGTGGACCGGTTCCTGACCGGCTACGGCTGGAATGGCACGCACCACCATCCGCCCTTCGACCTGGCCTCGATCTGGGTGGACCAGGTGGGCGCGAACGACCTGAGCCGTTCGCGGGCCAAGGAGTTCCCGTCGATGAAGATCTACCCGTCGATCGCCGAGGCGCTGACGCTCGGCACCGGGAAACTGGCCGTCGACGGCGTGCTGCTGATCGGGGAGCACGGCAAGTACGAGCGTACCGAGAAGCGCCAGACCAAGTACCCGCGCTACG
>CAYMTH010000392.1:0-5455 GCA_964393235.1 uncultured Solibacteraceae bacterium
CGGCGCCACCGTCGACGAGGCCGCCGCCCGCGCCGTCCGCGCCCGCGACCTGTTGCTCCAGTAACGCCTACGGTACGTTCGCCCGCTGCTCGATGCTGAACGTCTCGAGCAGCGGGTGGCGCACCACCGCCCGGAACTCCATCACGTCGCCCGGCTTCCACGGCACCTCCGCCGTGAACCGCCCCGGCGCCGTCCGCCGCACCAGCGGCGTCCGCGTGAACGTGCCCGCCCGCTCGGTCAAGTCGAGGCCCTTCACCGACCGGTACTCGAACGCCGCCTCCAGCGCCGTCTGGTTGCTCAACCCCTTCAACTCCGCTTCCAGCACCGCCACCTTCCGCGCCGCGTCCCACCGCCACTTCGCCTCCGACACCTCCGGCGGCGCGAACGCCGGCTTCGCCCCGGTGATCTTCAGCACAATCGGGTTCGGCCACTTCCGGTCGTTGTACAGCCGCTGCGCATGCATGGCGCGGATGTGCAGCCCGTCGGCCGCCTGCCGCCACGTCGTCTTCGGCGTCACCTTCGGTTGATACTCAAGCACCTCGTCGTTCTGCCCCAGGACCTCCACCTTGCCGCCGGCCTCCAGTTGCACGCTCCGCAGCACGATGTCCTTCCACTCGCCGTACTTCCACCGCGCGTCCGGCCGCACGGCCACATAGACCACGTCGGCGTCCTTCTTCTTCGTGAACCAGTAGGTCTCTCCGGCCGCCTTCTCGCTCGGCACGATCCACGGCCGCACGCCGTAGATCATCTCGCCGTTGACGAACATCCACAGCGCGATCTCCCGCAGCCGCTCCTCCTGCTCGATCGGCAGTTCGCCGTCCGGCTTCGGCCCCACGTTCAGCAGCAGGTTGCCGCCCTTGGCGCGGGTCTCGATCAGCAGGCCGATCAGTTCGCCGCCGGACTTGTACATGTCGTTGGTCGGCTTGTACTGCCACTGCGTGCCCATGGTGATGCAGCTTTCCCACGCCCCTTCGATCCGGGAGCCGGGCACATATTGCTCCGGCGTCGCGATGGCCCCGCGCGTCACCACGATATTCGGCTGCATCTGCCAGGCCAGTTCGCGCAGTTCCTCGGCCGGGCCGTCGAAGAAGATCACGTCGATCGGGCCGTAGTTGCCGAGCAGTTCCCGCAACTGCGCCTTGTCGAGGTCCATCAGCCCCGGCACGTTCGCCGGCGCGACGTTCGGCACGTTGCGCTGGATCTGAATTCCCTTCTTGTGCAGCCACAGAAAATCGTCGGGCGAGAAGTAGTAGCCCGGCGCGATGCCCTGGTCGCGGAACGCCTTCATGATCTCGCCGTTGATGTCGCGGCGAAACGGCGTCGCCTGCAGTCCGAACTCGGTGGTCTTCGACGGGTACATGGTGAACCCGTTGTGGTGTTTGGTGGTGAAGACCACGTATTTGATCCCGGCCAGCTTCGCCAGCGCCGCCCAGTCTTCGGGATTGAACTTGCGCGGGTTGAACGTTTTCGGCAGGTCGCGGAAGTAGCGCTCGCGGTAGTCGGTCGACGCGCCGGCGAGCGAATGGCTGATCACCGACCCGAGCTGGCTGTCGACGCTCCAGTGGATGAACAGGCCGAACCCGGCGTCGCGGAACCACTCGAGGCGCTCCGGCTTATTGCCGGCGCCGGAGACCGCCGGCGCGTTGTTGGTCTGCGCGGCGAGCAGGGTGGAAAAGAGGGCGAAAGCAGCGGTGAGTCGCATGGGATAATAGTAGTTCCAGCATATCCCCATGAAAACCTGCTATTTCGACGCATTTTCCGGCATCAGCGGCGACATGACCGTGGGGGCGCTTATCGACGCGGGCGCCGCGGGCGCCGCGCTCGTCGACGCGCTGGAATCGCTGAACCTCGGGGCCACCTACACCTTCGAGAAAACCAAGCGCCGCGGCATCGCCGCCACCAAGTTCCACGTCTCGTTCCCCGAGCAGAAATCGCACCGCCACCTGCCCCACATCCACCGCATCATCGAAAACGCCACGCGGCTGAGCGATAAAACCAAGGAACGTTCGCTCGCGGTCTTCAACGCGCTGGGCGCGGCCGAATCGAAGATCCACAATCAGCCGCTCGAGCGCGTGCACTTCCACGAGGTCGGCGCGGTCGATTCGATCTCCGACATTGTCGGCGCCTGCTACGGCCTGGAACTGCTCGGTGTCGATGAGATCTACTGCTCGCCGATCAACGTCGGCAGCGGCACCGTCGAAACCGAGCACGGCACGCTGCCCGTCCCGGCGCCGGCCACGGCCGAACTGCTGGTGAACAAGCCCGTCTACTCCAAAGGCCCGGAGATGGAGCTGACCACGCCCACCGGCGCGGCGATCGTCGCGGCGCTCGCCTCCGGGTTCGGCGCCATGCCGGCGATGTCGATCGAATCCACCGGCTTCGGCGCGGGCACGAAGGATTTTCCGATGCAGGCCAACGTGCTGCGGGCGGTGATCGGCACGCGGTCGGCGGCGGTGGAATCGACGACGGTGACGGTGCTCGAAGCCAATATCGACGATTCGACCCCGCAGGTGCTCGGCTACGCGATGGACCGCCTGTTCGCGGCCGGCGCGCTCGACGTCACCATCCAGCCGCTGCTGATGAAGAAGAACCGCCCGGGCTCGCTGCTATCGGTCATCGCGCGGCCGGAGGATCAGGAGATGCTCGCGAAAATCATCCTCGAAGAGACCACCACGCTGGGGCTGCGCATGTTCCCGGCCGAGCGGCGCGTGCAGGCGCGCAGCGTGGTCACCGTCGAAACGCCCTGGGGCAAGGTGCGGATGAAGGTCACCGCGCAGGGCGCCAGCCCCGAGTACGACGACTGCCGCGCGCTCGCCGCCGCGGCCGGCGTGCCGTTGAAGAAGGTCCTCGCCGAAGCCCAGTTCGCTTATCTGAAAGAGTTCTAACCGACCATGGAAAAGTTCTACATCACCACGCCGATCTACTACGTCAACGCGGCGCCACACATCGGGCACACCTACACGACCATCGCCTGCGACGTCGTCAAACGCTACAAGCAAATGCAGGGCTTCGACGCGCGCGGCACCACCGGCACCGACGAGCACGGCCAGAAGATCGAGCGCAGCGCCAGGAAGGCCGGCAAGTCGACGCAGGAGTTCACCGACGCCGTCGCCGCCGAGTTCCGCCAGACCTGGGAGAAGTTCAACTTCGCCATCGACTACTTCCAGCGCACCACCGCGCCGGACCACGCCGCCAAGGTTCAGGAACTCTACCGCCGCTGCAAAGAGAACGGCTACATCTACAAGAGCTCCTACACCGGCTACTATTCCGTCGTCCAGGAAGCCTTCGTGCAGGACGCCAAAGAGGGCGACGTCGACCCCGAAACCGGCCAGCCGCTCGAGCTCGTCACCGAAGAAAACTGCTTCTTCAAGCTCTCCGCCTTCACCGAAAAGCTGATCGAGTTCCACGAGGCCAACCCGGACTTCCTGCAGCCGGAAACCCGCCGCAACGAGGTCCTCGCGTTCCTCAAACAGGAAGGCGGCCTCAAAGACCTCTCCATCAGCCGCACGACCATCAAGTGGGGCATCCCCGTGCCCGACGAACCCGACCACGTCTTCTACGTCTGGTTCGACGCGCTGACCACCTACATGAGCGCCGTCGAGGGCAAGGACCTCTGGCCCGCCGGCCTGCACATGATCGGCAAGGAGATCGTCCGCTTCCACGCCATCTACTGGCCCGCGTTCCTCTGGGCCGCCGGTTGGCCGCTGCCCAAGCGCATCTTCGCGCACGGCTGGCTGCTGTTCGACAACAACAAGATGTCGAAGTCCCGCGGCAACATCGTGCGGCCGGAGCCGATCCGCCAGGCCATGGGCGCCGACGCGCTGCGCTACTACCTGCTGCGCGAAGTCGTCTTCGGCGCCGACGGCAACTTCGCCTACGACGCTCTCGTCACGCGCTATAACGCCGACCTCGCCAACGGCCTCGGCAACCTCGCCAGCCGCACGCTCAGCATGATCCACCAGTACCGCGGCGGCGTCGTCAAGACCACCGGCGCCGGCGAGCCGTTCGCCATCGGGCAGACCATCGCGGCCGCCGTCGACGGCTACGAGAAGCTCGACTTCTCCCGCGCGCTCGAAAGCATCTGGGGCCTTATCTCCGCCGCCGACAAGTACATCGTCGAACAGGCGCCGTGGAAGCTCGCCAAGGACCCCGCCGCCGCCGAACAGCTCGACAACGTGCTGGCCAACGTCTACAACGCCCTCCGCGTCGTCACCGTGCTGGCCGCGCCCGTGCTGCCCGAATCGGCCGCCCGCATCTGGAAACTGCTCGGCTTCCCGAACCCGGTCGAAGCCGAACGTATCGGCGCGCTCGAAGACGCGCCGGCCGAACCGACCCGCACCATCCCCGCGGTGGAGCCCGTCTTCCCGCGCCTGGACATGAAAGTGACCATCGATAAATTGAACGAACTCGAACAGCAGGAGGCCGCCCGCCAGGCCGTGCTGATGGGCAAGACCGCCGAGGAGCCCGCCGCCGCGAAGGAAGACGAAGGCGCGCCCATCCCGCTCGCGCCCGAAATCACCATCGACGACTTCGTCAAGGTCGACCTCCGCGTCGGCGAGGTGAAGTTCGCCGAGCGCGTCAAGGGCGCCGATAAGCTGCTCCACCTCAAGGTCGACATCGGCGAGCCCGAGCCGCGCACCATCGTCGCCGGCATCGCGCTGGTCTACGAGCCGGAAAAGCTGATCGGCCGCAAGGTGGTCATCGTCGCCAACCTCGCGCCCCGCAAACTGCGCGGCATCGAGAGCCGCGGCATGATCGTCGCCGCGTCGCTCGAAGGCGGCAAGCCCGTCCTCGCCGGCTTCCTCGAACACGTGCCCATCGGAGCTCGCCTGAAGTAGATGTGGATCGACTCTCATTGCCACCTCGACGGCCACCGCTTCGATAGCGATCGCGACGCGACCATCGAACGCGCGCTGGCCGCCGGGGTGACGCAAATGCTCGCCATCGGCACCGGCGACGGCCCGCCCGATCTCGACGCCGCCATCCGCCTGGCCGAGAAGTACCCCTGCATGTGGGCCAGCGCCGGCGTCCATCCGCACGACGCCGCCAAGTGGACCGATGAAACCGGCCCCGCCCTCCGCGAACGCATGGCCCACCCGCGCGTGGTCGCCTTGGGCGAGATCGGCCTCGACTACCACTACGACTTCTCCCCCCGCGACGTGCAGCAGCGCGTCTTCATCGAACAGATGGAGATCGCCGCCGCCACGGGCAAGCCGATCCTCATCCATACCCGCGAGGCGTGGGAAGATACCTTCGCGTTGATCGAAAAATACTGGCGCCCCACCGGCCTGCCCGGCGTGATGCACTGTTTCTCCGGCGGCCCGGCCGAAGCCGAGCGCTCGCTCGCACTCGGGTTCACCATCAGCTTCGCCGGCATCGTCACCTACCCCAAGGCGCCCGAGTTGCGCGAAGCCGCGCTGCTCACCCCGCTCGACCGCATGCTGGTCGAAACCGA
>CAYMTH010000393.1:0-5440 GCA_964393235.1 uncultured Solibacteraceae bacterium
CATCTCGTTCAGCGCGGTCTCCGTCGAGGCCATCAGCCCGATTTGGACATGGCGATTCGCCATCTGCCGCACTTCGTCCGGGTTCACCGAGCGGATCGCTTTGCCGATTGTCGCGAGGAAGGAGTTGACCATTGCAAATTATTCCGGTGCGGACGCGCCGTGCAGCCGGAACAGCACCCGTACCTTCTGGCGCCATTCTAACGCGAGCCCGATTCGCTCCACCGGAATATTGGATGAGAAGAACCGCAGAATCGTTTCGGTTGTCGGATGAAACGAGAACGCCGGCGCCGCCAGCAGCAGACGCGGCGGATCCTGCCGCGGCACCGTTCCCGGAAAATACCCCCGCGCCCCGAACTCCCCCGCCGCCGCGTGATGCGCCACCCGCGCCCAGTAATCGAGCGCCTGCAGCGGCAGGTGAATGTCCTCGCTCACCTTCAATTCGATCACCGCCAGCCGGCTCTCGTAGTCCACCGCCACGATGTCCGGAATCGACCGCTGCACCCCCGCCACCGCGATCACCTGGCCGTAAAGCGGCGCCGGCCGCAGCGTCCCGTCGAGCGCCTCGATCTCCGCCCGCAGCCGCTCGCCGAGCTGCGATTCCGGCTGCAGCGGCGACGGCCGCCGCTCCTCGGCCGGCAGCAGTTCCGTGTGCAGATTGCCGCAATCGGCCGGGTCCACCTCGTCGGCCAACCCATCCGGCGTATACGTAAACAGCCGGAACCGCGCCCCGCGCAAATGACGCACCCGCAGCGCCGCCGGCGTCAGCGCCTCCGGCGGCAGCACCATCGCCAGCGTCTCGATCCGCAGCGCCGGCTCCCGCCGCCGCAGATAGTCGAGCCACACCAGCCCGTAGGTGAGCGCGTGGTTCGGATCCGCCGGCCCCGGCGCCGCCGCCACCACCGCCGTCGCCGATTTTGCCCCGGCCAGCAGCGCCCGCGGATAGTTCGCCGACAGGCTGTGCTCCAGGTCCAGATCCGCCGAAAGGTCCAGCAGCCGCTGGCCCGGGAACTGCTTCCGGATCAACCCCCGCACGAACTCGCGGAAGTGGTGCCGCTCGCCCTGCTTGCGTAGCGTGGCGGAGGCCGGCCGGGCGTCGTCGTAGAGAAGGATCTGCCCGGTCCGGTGCCCGAACCGTTCGATCGTCAGCGTCACGCGGCCCGGCCGGTCCCCGGCCGCCGCGATCGCCCGCCGGTGCAGTTGCCGCGTCTCGTCCCAGACGTTGATCTCGACCCCGGCCGGCCGCGTCTCAATCGAAAAACGCCCCGCGACGAGAGGGAAGGGAAGTTCGCCAGGTTCTTGGAGGACCGGTTGGCGGGCAGCGGCGAGAAAGGCTTCAATCGCGGCGGCCACGCCGGCGGGGTTACTTCGCGCGGCCCTGGGGGCAGGGCGGCTCACTACCCGGATTATAGAATGGAATCGAATGGGTCTAGCCGAACGTTGGGATGAGGTGCGGGAACGGATCGTACGGGCGGCGCAGCGCGCCGGACGGCGGCCGGAGGAGATCACGCTCCTCGCCGTCACTAAAGTCTTCCCGGTGGAGGTGCTGCTCGAGGCCTACTCCCTCGGCATGCGCGAGTTCGGCGAAAACTACGTGCAGGAGTTCGAACGCAAGCACCCTCGCGTCGCCGCGCTCGAAGGCGCGCGCTTCCACCTGATCGGCCACCTGCAGTCGAACAAAGCCCGCAAGGCCGCCGAAATGTTCCACGTCGTCCAGACCGTCGACACCGCGAAACTCGCCCGCCGGCTCGCCGAGGCCGCGCCCGCCCCCGGCCTCGACGTCATGATCGAAGTGAAGCTCTCCGAAGAGGAGTCCAAGCACGGCGCCGCCCCGGACGACCTGCCCGCCCTCATCGACGCCGTCCGCGCCGAACCCAACCTCCGCCTCCGCGGCCTCATGACCATGCCCCCCTGGTCCGACGACGCCGAACTCGCCCGCCCCTATTTCCGGCGCCTCCAACAACTCGCCGCCCGCCACGGCCTCGCCGGACTCTCCATGGGCATGTCGCACGATCTCGAAGTCGCCATCGAGGAAGGCTCCACCATGGTCCGCGTCGGCACGGCCCTGTTCGGCTCCCGGAAGGCGCTGCTTTGAAGGTCGGCTTCTGGTCGCCGCTCCCGCCCGTCCGTTCCGGCGTGGCTGACTACTCCGCCGCCCTCCTCGCCGCCCTGCCGCTCGAAACCGCCGTCAACGCCCCCGGCGACGTGAATCTCTACCACCTCGGCAACAACGGCCTGCACGCGGAGATCTACCGCCGCGCCCTCGCCCACCCGGGCGTCGTCGTCCTCCACGATGCCGTGCTACATCACTTTCACCTCGGCGCCCTCCCCCGCGCCGCCTACGTCGACGAGTTCTGCTACTGCTACGGCGGCTGGTACCGCGGCATGGCCGAAGCGTTCTGGGAGGGCCGCTCCCGCTCGGCCTCCGACGAACGCTACTTCCGCTGGCCCATGCTCTGCCGCGTCACCGAAACCTCCCGCGCCGTCATCGTCCACAACGCCGGCGCCGCCGCCATTGTCCGCCGCGAAGCCCCCTCCGCCCGCGTCGAGATCATCCCCCACCTCCCCCTGCCCGCGCCTCCCGTCGACCCGGTCGACCTCGAACGCTGGCGCGCCGCCCGCGGCATCCTCCCGTCGTCCACCCTCTTCGGTCTTATGGGCTACCTCCGCGAATCGAAACGCGTCCTCCCCGTCCTCCGCGCCTTCGACCGCCTCCGCGCCCTCCGCCCCGACGTCCACCTCCTCCTCGCCGGCGAAGCCTCCAGCGACCTTGCCCGCAACCTCGAACCCCTCACCGCCCAACCCGGCGTTCTCCGGGAGCCCCACCTCCCTGAGGTGGACTTCCAGCTCCGCGCCGCCGCCTGCGACGTCGGCATCAATCTCCGCTACCCCGGCGCCGGCGAAAGCTCCGGCATGACCGCCCGCTGGCTCCAACTCGGCCGCCCCGTGCTCGTCTCCGAAGGCCCGGAAACCGAATCCCTCCCCCTCGCCGCCTGCCCGCGCGTCGCCACCGGTCCCGCCGAGGAAGAGGAACTGCTCGCCCTCATGCTCTGGCTCGCCGACTCCCCCGTCCGCCGCCGCGAAGCCGGCCGCGCCGCCCGCCAGTGGGCCGAACGTGAGATGCGCCTCGACGCCATCGCCGCCCGCTACGCCGCCGTCCTCGCCGGATCGTGACGTTTTGTTGCCGGGGTTTCGCGGAATCTGTTACATTGAAGGTTAGCGCACCCGAATTTGTCCTCCCGGAAGTGCGTCCTCCTCTAAAAAACATCCAATGGAAGCCACGTTACACGCGCTCGGCGAGATCGTGTTGAAGGGTCTGCCGACGTTCTTCCTCCTGATTCTCCTGCACTTCTATTTGAAGCGGACGTTCTTCGCTCCATTGGAAAAGGTGCTGGCGGAACGTTATGAAGCCACCACCGGCGCCCGGAAACAGGCGGAAAGCGCGATAGCGAAGGCCGAGGCGAAAGCCAAGGAATACGAAGAGGCTATCCGCGCCGCTCGCTCCGAGGTCTACAAAGAGAACGAAGTGCTCCGCAAGCAGTGGCGCGATCAGCAGACCGCCCTCCTCGCTGAGACTCGCGCCAAGTCCGACGCCGCCATCGCTGCAGCGAAAGCCGACCTCGCCAACGAAGTGCAGGCCGCCCGCCAGGGACTGCAGGCCGAAACGGAACGGATCGCCGACGATATCACCGCGGCCATCCTGCGGAGGACTGCCTGATGCGCCGCCTGGGATTGATCATCGCCTTCGCCGCCACCGCCCTGCTCGCGCAGGAGCATGGTGCCCCGGCTCCCGCCGCTGAACACGGCGCGGCTCCGGCCGCCGCCGCCGAACATGGTGCCGCCCCCGCCGGGGAACACGGTGCCGCCGAACACGGCTCCTCCGGCCCCGCCGAAGTCTCCATCTGGTGGAAGTGGGCCAACTTCGCCATCCTCGCCGGCGGCTTGGCGTACATGATCGGCAAGAACGCCCCGGCCTACTTCGCTCAGCGCAACGAAGAGATCCGCAAGGGCCTCGAAGAGGGCGCCGAGTTGCAGCGTGAGGCCAACGCCCGCACCGCCGCGATGGAAGCCCGCCTGAAGAACCTCGAGGCGGAAATCGCCGACATGAAAACCAAGGCCAAGGCCGATATCGCCGCCGAAGGCGAGCGCATCCAGGCCGAAACCGCCGCCGCCATCGCCAAGATTCAGGCGCACGCCGACAGCGAGATCGCCGCCGCCGCCAAGAATGAGCGCCTGCAGTTGCGGACCTACGCCGCCGACCTCGCGCTCAAACTCGCCGAGCAGAAGCTGCGCGGGCAGTTGAATCCGCAGTCGGATGCCGGCCTCGTTAACGGATTTTTGAAAGGGCTGAACTAAGCAGATGTCACTGGCTATCGCATCCCGTTTTGCGCGCGCGCTGGCGGACATCCTTACGAGTTCGGAGGCGGCCGACGACGCCGTCTCGAAGCTCCGTGCGTTTCAGGAACTGCAGCAGTCGTCTCCGGAGATGAAGAGCATCCTTACTTCGCCCGCCGTCCCGGCGCGGAAGAAGAAGGCGGCCGTCAAACGCTTCGCCGATCAGATGGGCTTCTCGCCGCTGCTGTGCAACTTCCTGTATGTGTTGATTGACCACCGCCGGACGGCGATGCTGGGCGAAATCCTGGCCTCGCTCGAAGCGCAGTTGGATGAGCGCCGCGGGATCGTCCGCGCCTTCGTCTCCTCAGCGCGTCCGCTCGACGAAGGCCAGCGTAAGGACGTCGAGTCCGCTCTGGCCCGCGCGACCGGCAAGCAGGTGTTCGGGCAGTATGATGTGAACGATGCGTTGATCGGCGGACTGGTCGCTCGCGTCGGCTCCACGGTGTATGACGGTTCGGTGCGTGGTCAGTTGCAGGCCATGCGCGGTCGTCTGGTGCGGTCCTAAGTCAAGATTTTAGAGAAAACAGCAAAGTATGGCTCAAATTCGGGCAGATGAGATCGCGCGAGTACTGCGCGAAGAAATTGAGAATTACGACCAGGCGGTCAATGTCTCCGAGACTGGCTCGGTCATTTCGGTCGGCGACGGTATCGCGCGTATTCACGGCCTCGAGCTCGTGATGGCCGGCGAACTCATCGAGTTCCCCGGCGGCGTCACCGGCCTCGCCCTCAACCTGGAAGAAGACCAGGTCGGCGCCGTGTTGATGGGCGACTACCAGCACATCGGCGAAGGCGACGAGGTCCGCCGCACCGGGCGCATCATGTCCGTGCCCGCCGGCGATGCCCTCATCGGCCGCGTCGTGGACGCCATCGGCGCCCCGATCGACGGCAAGGGCCCGATCAACGCCACCGAATACTGCCCCGTCGAGCGCCTCGCTCCGGGCGTCATCGACCGCAGCCCCGTCAAAGAGCCGATGCAGACCGGCGTCAAGGCCATCGACGGCATGATCCCGATCGGCCGCGGCCAGCGCGAGCTCATCATCGGCGACCG
>CAYMTH010000394.1:0-3803 GCA_964393235.1 uncultured Solibacteraceae bacterium
CTGCGCATCCGGCGTCCGCCAGTCGTGTCCCTCGCTGCGGGCGAAGCCGGCATACTTCTCCACGAAGTGGTCGGCGCCGATCCGGGTGCGGATCGTTCCGAAATGATCGAGCAGCAGGCGCGGAGACGCGAGGCGCTCGGGATGCAGCAGGAACGAATAGCCGTAATGCGTCTCGTCGGCGGCATCCCCAACGAGCACCGCCTTCACGCGGCGGGCGGCGGCGGCGGCGAGCAGGTTCTGCGACACCTCCTGCTCCCACGCCGAAATGAGGTCGTTGGTCGCCAGAGTCCGGCGGAGCGCCTCTTCATAGCGCGGCGAATCGACGATGGTGTGCGGATGGCGGCAGTGCCGGGCCACGGCGCGGGCCGGGGGAACGTCATCGCTGCGCACGATCAGCGACGTCGCGTAGTCGGCCGGGCGGTGGCGGTAGCGGATGGTGAACGCCTCCATGGGGCGGGGCGCGAGGGCCGCGAGGAGGCTCGAATCGACGCCGCCGGAGAGGAACAGTCCCACCGGGGCGTCGGCGCTCGCCTGCCGTTCGACGGCGCCGCGGAGGGCGGGCAACAACTCGCGCCGCGGGCCGGTGCGCCAGCGGTAGCGGCGGGTGCGGACGCGCCCGTCCTGTAACTCCAGCAGGTGGCCGGGGAGGAGCCGTTCCAGGTTCGCGAACGGGAGTAAGTGAGAGCCGCTGAAGTAAGGCGCGGTGAGATACTCGGCGATGGCTTCCTCGCGGGGGCGGAAGGGCAGCAGGCCGGCCTTGAGGAGCGGCCCGGCTTCGGAACAGAACAGGAACTCGCGGTCGGAGGCGTGATAGAGAAACGGTTTCACCGAGAGCGGGTCGACGGCGGCGAGACCGCGGCGTTGGCGGGCGTCCCAGAAGAAGAAGGCGAACATGCCCTCGAAGCGCCCTACGGCGGCGGGGCCCCAGGCGAGCAGGGCCGCGAGCGCGACCTCGGTGTCGGTCCGGGTCTGAAAATCGTACACCGGCTCGAGTTCGCGGCGTAAGTCGAGGAAGTTATATAACTCGCCGTTGTAAGTGAGCGTGTAGCGGCCGCAGGGGGACTGCAGCGGCAGCGGGTGGGGCGCGAGGCCGACGAGGGCGAGGCGGGTTTGGACCAGCGCCGCGTCACCGGCGAAGGCCACGCCGGCGCCGTCGGGTCCTCGGTGACGGAGCAGCGCCGGCAAACGGCGCACGCGGGCGCGGTCGGCGGCGGTGAGCCCGCCAGGGCGGATCAGCCCGGCGATCCCGCACATCGCAACTCCTCCAACATCTGCTCCGTCCGGGCGAGCGTGGACGGGCCGGGGTAAAGCGTCGGCCGTTTGGGGATCGGCGGGATGCCGAGCGCGGCGGCGAGCGCGCGGACGGGCCGTTTTTCGGGGTCCGGAACCGCGCAGAGGGCGCGCACCTCCGGCGCCAGGAACGGGGCGACGAGCTCGACGCCGGCGTGGCGGAAGCAGGCCTCGGTCAGGGGCAGCAAGTCGCATTCGCGCTCGCAGCGGAAGACCTGGTCGGCGCCGTCGCCGCCGACCAACCGCGCGACGCCAAGGCGCGCGGCGCCCTCGGCGAGCAGCAGTTTCGAGACCGGGTGCAGGTTATAGATGGGCGTCGCGGTGACGGCGAGGAAGCGCGGGAGGGCCGCTTCGAAGTCGCCGGCGACGATGGGTTCGACGGGCACATCGAACTCTTCGGCGAGCGCGGCGACGCGGTCCCATTCGCAGTAACCGGCGACGCCGCTGGCGAGCGAGACGCCGCGCACGGTGTAGCCGAGCTTGCGGAGCAGCAGCGCGAGGACCCAGGAATCGATGCCGCCGGAGAGCGCGACGGCGGCCGGTTCGCCGGCGGGGAGGCGGCGGAGGGCGGCCGACAGGGCTCGTTCGAGCGGGCTCATTGGGGGACTTGCGCGGTCAGCGTGACGAGGTGTTCGCGCTTTGCCATCGCCTCGCGGGGGTGGAGCTGGCGGTGCGTATCGAGCGGCGCGTTGCCGCCGTTGCAGAGGAAGCAGGAGTGGAGCGGCTCGGCCTGCGTGAGGTGGGCGCGGATTTCGGCGGCGAGAGCGGCGGCGTCCTCGACGTGCACAGGGATGCCGTCGGCGGCGAACAGCGGCGCGTTGGCGGCGAACTTCTGGATGTACTGCGGGCGGGTGCAGGAGTAGAAGCGTCCGTTCTTGATGGAATTGCAGCGGTGGCGGATCCAGCAGTCGGCGAAGGTCTCGCGGGCTTCGGCGGGCGTGGCGAGCGTGGCGCGGTCGAGGCAGGTGAACTTATCCTGCATCTTCCAGCTCACCTCGATGTTGCGGCGGGCGGCCTCTTTGGCGACCCAGCGGATGAGGTCTTTCGGCAGCGCGGGCTCGGGGTAAAGGGAGACCGAAAGCATCTGGATGCAGTCCCAGGAACGCGGGGTGAGTTCGCGCAGGAGGATACCGTTGGTGGTGAGCTGGATGCGCGCGCCGACCTGCAGTTCGTGGGCGGTGACGAGGATCTCCTCGAGTTGCGGATGGAGCAGCGGTTCGCCGCCGACGATCTTCAGAAATTCCGGACGCACGACGCGGCGCACGGCGAGGAGATCCTCGCGCACGACGGCCGGATCGGCCAGCCATTTCTTGAGAACCGGCGAGAAGGAGCAGCAGTGATCACAGCGCAAATTGCAGTGATCGGTGATGTGATATTCGAGGGCTCGAGTCTGGACTCGGCCACCTACGATCGCATAGTCCACTATCCCTTCAATATACTGCGGACACCGGCGATGCCATCGGCGAGCGCGGCGCGGTAGACGCCGTGGTCGATGCCCCAGCTGATGACGTTGAAGCCGAGGCCGCGCCACTCGATGGCGTCCTCGACGCGGCCGGGCTGGATGCCGGCCTGCTTGCCGTGCTTGTGGGCGGCGGCGGTGACGGCGCGGAGGGCGGCGTAGAAATCGGGGTGGGTGAACTGGGCGGGGATGCCCATGGCCTGCGTGAGGTCGTAGTGGCCGACCCAGAGAACGTCGACGCCGGGGGTAGCGGCGATGGCGTCGGCGTTGGCGACGCCGGTGGGCGATTCGATCATCGCGATGACGGTGGTATTGGCGTTGGACTGGGAGAAGAAGGCCACGGGGTCGGGGATGGAGAAGTCGTTGTGGGCGCCGCCGAGGGTGACGCCGCGGCGGCCGAGGGGCGCGTATTTGCAGGCGTCGACGATGGACTTGGCCTGTTCGGGCGTCTCGACGTTGGCGACCATGATGCCGAGGGCGCCGATGTCGAGCGTGCGCGCGCAGAAGTGATAGAAGCCCTGCGGGACGCGAACGAACGGGGCGACGTCGGTCGAGCGGAACCAGGCGCAGAGATCGGCGATGCGCTCGGTGTCGAAGCCGGTGTGCTCCATGTCGATCATGACGAAATCGGGGTTGGCGCCGGCGACGATGCGGGCGATGTTGCGCGTACCGAATTCGCTGATCATGTGGCCGGCGGCGGTGCCGGTGGCGGCGATCGACTGCTGGAACTTATTTGGTTTCATGGGAGGCGAGTTTGGCTTGGAAAAGAGGGTTGGCGAGCACGTCGCGGTTGACGAGGCCGGCGGGCGCCTGGCCGCGGGCGACGGCGAGAATGTTATCGCAGGCTTCGAGGCTGTTGTCGCGGGCGATCTCCTCGGTCCAGGGCAGGGCGTGGGGGGTGAGGACGACGTTGTCGAGCGCGAACAGAGGGCAATCGGCGGGGGGCGGTTCGACCTCGTAGACGTCGAGGCCAGCGCCGGCGATGGCGCGGTCCTGGAGCACGCGGATGAGCGCGGCCTGGTCGACGATGGGGCCGCGGGCGGTGTTGATGAAA
>CAYMTH010000394.1:3813-5438 GCA_964393235.1 uncultured Solibacteraceae bacterium
ATCAGGCGGAGTTCGCGTTCGCCGATGAGGCCGGTGGTCTGGGCGTTGAGGAAGGCGTTGACGGTGACGAAATCGGACTCGCGCATGACGGTGTCGAGATCGACGAGTTCGACGCCGAGGTCGTCGACCTGGGCCTGGGTGAGGAACGGGTCGCAGGCGAGAAGGCGCGAGAAGCCGAAGGGTTTGGCGAGGCGGAACATCTCCTTGCCGATGTTGCCGCAGCCGACCGAGCCGAGCACGCGGCCGCGCAGGTTGACGCCCATGCGGGGCAGAGCGCCGCGCCACTGGCCGGCGCGGACCACGGCGTCCTGAGTGCGGAGGTTTTTGGCGACGGCGAGCATCAGCGTGAAGATCGCCTCGGCGACGGGCGTGCGGACGGCGTTGGGCGTGATGGCGAGGGCGATGCCGTTCGCGGTAAACGCCGCGGTGTCGATGCGGTCGTAGCCGACGCCCCAGCGGGCGACGACGGCGAGGCGGCGGCAGCCGGCGACGCCCTCGGCGCGGAACCAGGAGGCGAGGGCGAAGATCGCGTCGTAGCGGTCGGCGATTTCGGGCGTGACGGCGTTGCCGGGGAGGTCCGGCATCAGTTCCCACGCGATGCCGGCGGCGGTGAGTTTCGCGGCCAGTTCCTTCTCATACAAGCCGCGGGCTTCCACCGCGAAATCAGGAGTTACGCCTACCAGAAACGAAGCCATAATCGGTTAGACGCACAGCATATCACGCCCCTTGCCGCGGGCCGCGATTTCGGGTTAACTGGTCGTCAGATGAACGGGCTTTCCGAGTATCTGCGCGGCGCGATCGACCTGCACGTGCCCTGCGCTCCCGACGTGGTGCCGCGGAGGTTTGACGCGATCGACCTGGCCCGGGCCGCGGCGGCCGCGGGGTTCTCGAGCATCGTGCTGACCAGCCACCTGACGCCGACGATGGCCCCGGCGCTGTTGGCCGCGAAACTGACGCCGGAGGTGGCGGTACACGGCGCGCTGGTGCTCAACGACTACAGCGGCGGGTTCCATCCGGCGGCGGTCGAGACGGCGCTGGCGCTGGGCGCGCGGGCGGTGTGGATGCCCACGTACTCGGCCCACAACCACAAGCATCACGAGGGCGGGCACGGCGGGCTGACCGTGTTCGACGCGCACGGCGAACTGCGGCAGCACGTGAAGGAAGTTCTCATTCTGGTCGCGCGGTCGAAGGTGCTGCTGGCGACCGGCCACCTGAGCCCGGAGGAAGGCGCGGCGGTGATCCGCTACGCCTATCAGCAGGGCGCGCGGCGGCTGCTGGTGTCGCACCCGGAGCGGGCGACGACGCGGTATCCGGTCGCGCTGCAACGGGACCTGGCGCGCTACGGCGTGTTCTTCGAGCGGCGCGCCGATTGCGTGGAGGAGATCGCGGCGGTGGGTGTGGAATCGACGGTGCTGTCGAGCGGCCTCGGCGAAGCCGGCGAACCGGCGCCGCTCGACGCATTGCTGGCCGCGGGCGTGAGCGAGGCGCAGGTCCGGCAAATGATGGTGGACAACCCGCGCCATCTGCTACAGTAACCCCCATGAAACGGGTTATCGTCTGGTCCGCGGTGGTGCTCCTCGTCGCCTTCTCGCAGGACTTGCAGGATCGCTTCCGGCAGATGAGCA